>NZ_QGQU01000001.1:143863-418364 GCF_003173795.1 Pseudoalteromonas sp. meg-B1
GGCAACGGGCAACGGGCAACGGGCAACGGGCAACGGGCAACGGGCAACGGACTTGACACCAATCCCTACCATTTTACTCAAAGAGCATTTGACATCGGGCATATAAATTTAAATCAAATAGTATGAAAATAGATTCTTTAGGCGTTATAAATAATATTAGCCAGCGGGCGTGTAGCCACTTTGACGAGCGACCTGCTCACAGTGATATCTCGCTGTTGGTTATTCATAATATTTCACTACCCGCAGGGCAATTTAACACTTCTTACGTTGATGACTTATTTATGGGGTGTATTGATTGTAATGCGCACCCTAGCTTTAGTGACCTAGAAGGGCTTAGAGTATCAGCGCATTGTTTTATTAAGCGCTGCGGCGAGATTATACAGTACGTGCCTTTTGAAAAACGTGCATGGCATGCGGGGCGTTCCTGCTTTGCTGGACAACAAAATTGTAATGATTTTAGTATAGGTATAGAGCTCGAGGGCACAGATACAACTAATTATACCGATGCGCAATATCAAAGTTTAGCCACATTGGCGCAAGCTATAATGCAGCGCTACCCAAAAATAACAGCCAGTAATATAGTAGGGCACTGCGATATTGCCCCTGGGCGAAAAACCGACCCTGGAGAGAGTTTTAACTGGCGTAAATTTTTTAACCTAATTGAATAACTAAGTAAAGCGAGTAGCAACATGATTTTGGTTTCAATAATAATAGCACTGATACTTGAGCGTTTAGGTGCTCGCTCTGCGCATTGGCAAATGAGTTATTACGCTAATGGCTACTTAACTCGTTCTGTTAATTTATTGACCAATAAAGGTTTATTTGGCACAGCTACGGGGTTTTTAATTTGGCTATTCCTGCCTGTGATTGCTATTGGGTGTGTGTATTTTTTATCTGACTTTGTACTTTGGCAGCTTGTTTTTAATGTGGCAGTGTTATTGGTGTGCTTTGGTTGTGCTAAACAGCGTGCTTTGTATAAGTCGTACCTCAATGCATTAACTCGAGGTGATCAAACTGCAGCTACCTTATATGCTTTGCAATTAGGGCAAAAACGTACTGAGGAGCAACAAGGCGGTGAAACCTTAGGGCAAACGCTGGCTTGGGTTAATTTCAGGTTTTATTGTGCGGTTATATTTTGGTTTGTGGTATTGGGTGTTGCCGGTGCTGTTTTTTATGCGCTAGTGCGCACTTTTGCCGACTTAGTGAGTGACAATCGTGATGAAGTCATTGCCAAGCACTTTAAACTTATTCACCGCTTGCTGTTTTGGCTAGATTGGCTCCCAGCGCGTATTACCAGTTTTGGTTATTTAGTGATTGGTAACTTTAATAAAGGGACTAGCTGTTGGCTGCATTACGTGTTTGACTTTTCAAGCCCTAATCGCAAGGTGGTTACTTATACGGCGCAAGCGGCTGAACAAGTTGAAGAGCGCTACTATGGTTGCACCTTTGAAGCCACCTGCATGATCAAACTGGTTAAGCGCAATGTACTTTTTTATTTAGTATTAATTGCCTTAATGACTTTATTTGGTGGTTTAAGTTAAAGAGCAGGGGTTAGGTTCTAGGTATTAGTTGGCGGGCTACGAGCAATGAGCAACGGGGAACGGGCTTAAAACCTTTGATCTTTAACCTAGACCCTAAATATGCGGGAGGTAAACTCTCGATTACAATAAAATAAAGGTATGTTTGTATGAGGCGCTACGTTTTATCCTACTGCCGAACCCCGAACCCCGAACATCAAAGTTAGCTGGTCTGACCATTTGTTTTTCATCTTATTAACCTTTCTTTACCCTCTGTAATCTGTGTATTATTTGAACTTTGTTTAAATTACGTTACGCTGGCCTTAGGGCTTTAAAACTGCTGTAAATTGACAGTAATTACGGTTTTTGATAACGTATGGCAAAATTTGGTATGACCAATTTACCTTTTGGTCAGGTCATTCAGTTAAAAGCCTTATTTAATGGGCTGCTAGCACTTATACAACGCGGACGTTGATTGATGTCTTTAAAAATTAAAGCGGCAAAATTATCTGATGTTATTTTACAACAACTTGAGAACATGATTCTTGAGGGGTCATTAGCACCAGGAGAAAAGTTACCACCGGAGCGTGAACTCGCTAAGCAATTTGAAGTGTCGCGTCCGTCGTTGCGTGAAGCCATTCAAAAGCTTGAGGCAAAAGGGCTAGTAACCCGTCGTCAAGGTGGTGGAACGTATGTAAAAAATCAATTGGAAGAGGGGCTGACTGATCCGTTGTTTGATTTGATCAGTAAACACCCCGAATCGCAATTTGATTTATTAGAATTTCGTCATGCGCTAGAGGGAATTGCGGCTTATTACGCAGCACTTCGCGGAACAAGTAACGATTTTGCAAAAGTAAAACAGAGCTTTGATCAGATTGCATTAGCTAAAGATGAATTAAAGCAAAAAGCCAAAGCGATTAATGACTTTCATTTTTGCATCGCAGAGGCGTCTCATAACGTAGTGTTACTGCATTTAGTAAGAGGGATGCAAAGCTTACTTGAGCAGAATGTTTTACAAAATTTAACGGTATTACTTAAAAAGTCAGATATAAGCAGCCAATTAGCTGAGCATAGACGCTTATTAATGGATGCAGTGATTGACGGTAATCCTGAACAAGCTCGCTTAGCGAGTAATGCGCATTTAGCCTATATTGAAGAAGCATTGCTTGAAGCGGGTAAAGAGCATTCGCGAATTGAACGTAGTTTAAGACGCACCAAACAAAATTAAGCAAGTACATTCACTGTTAACTTGAGTTAACAGTGAAGTATTCAATACATAAAATTAGTATTTTAAACATAAGGAAACCTCCATATGTCTGAAGTCAATAAAATTGACGTAGACGCGCTAGAAACACAAGAGTGGTTACAAGCTCTTGAATCGGTTGTGCGCGAAGAAGGTGTTGAACGAGCTCAGTTTTTACTTGAGCAAGTGTTAGAACAAGCCCGTTTAGACGGTGTTGATATGCCAACAGGCATTAACACAAACTACGTTAATACGATTCCGGTTGATCAAGAACCTGCCTATCCTGGTGATGTAAATCTTGAGCGCCGTATTCGTTCAATTATTCGCTGGAACGCGATTATGATTGTATTGCGTGCATCGAAAAAAGATCTCGACTTAGGCGGCCATATGGCGTCTTACCAATCGTCTGCTGCATTTTACGAAGTGTGTTTTAACCATTTCTTTAAAGCGCCAAATGATGTTGATGGCGGCGATTTAGTTTATTACCAAGGTCATATTTCTCCGGGTATTTATGCGCGTGCATTTGTTGAAGGGCGTTTAAGTGCTGAACAGCTTGATAATTTCCGTCAGGAAGTCGATGGTAAAGGCCTACCTTCTTACCCTCATCCTAAATTAATGCCTGAGTTTTGGCAGTTCCCAACGGTATCTATGGGCTTAGGTCCAATTTCTTCAATTTACCAAGCGCGTTTCTTAAAGTACTTAGATGGCCGTGGATTAAAAGACACTAAAAACCAACGTGTATATGCGTTTTTAGGTGATGGTGAAATGGATGAGCCAGAATCACGTGGTGCTATTTCTTTTGCTGCCCGTGAAAAGCTAGATAACCTATGTTACTTAGTTAACTGTAACCTACAGCGCTTAGATGGCCCTGTAATGGGTAACGGTAAAATCATTCAAGAGCTAGAAGGCCTATTTAAAGGCGCTGGCTGGAATGTTATTAAACTTGTTTGGGGCAGCGGTTGGGATATTCTGCTTGCTAAAGACACCACAGGTAAATTACTACAGTTAATGAACGAAACTGTTGATGGTGATTACCAAACATATAAAGCGAAAGATGGCGCGTACGTACGTGAACATTTCTTTGGTCGTTACCCAGAAACAGCAGCACTTGTTGCTGATATGACCGATGAAGAAATTTTCGCCCTTAAGCGCGGTGGTCATGAGCCTTCAAAACTGTTTGCTGCATTTAAAAAAGCAGAAGAAACGAAAGGTCGTCCAACAGTAATCCTTGCTAAAACAGTAAAAGGTTACGGCATGGGTGAAGCGGCTGAAGGTAAAAACATTGCGCACCAAGTTAAGAAAATGGACATGTCGCATGTGGCTCACTTACGCTCTCGTTTAGGCTTAGATGATTTAGTATCTGAAGAGCAATTAAAAGAGCTGCCATACTTAGAGCTTGAAAAAGATTCTCCAGAGTATAAGTACCTTCATGCACGTCGTGATGCGCTACAAGGTTACACGCCAACACGTATTGCCAAGTTTTCTGAAAAGTTACAGTTACCAGAAGTAGATGCGTTCAAGCCATTACTTGAAGAGCAAAAGCGTGATATTTCAACCACTATGGGCTTTGTGCGTGCACTTAATATCTTATTAAAAGATAAAGGTATTGGTAAAAATATTGTGCCAATTATTGCCGATGAAGCACGTACTTTTGGTATGGAAGGTTTATTCCGTCAAATCGGTATTTACAACCCACATGGCCAAAATTACACCCCTCAAGACCGTGATATTGTTTCTTACTATAAAGAAGCAACCTCAGGGCAGGTATTACAAGAAGGGATTAACGAGCTAGGTGCAATGTCGTCATGGGTTGCTGCTGCAACATCTTACAGCACCAACGACTTACCGATGATCCCATTCTACATTTACTACTCTATGTTTGGTTTCCAACGTGTTGGTGACATGGCATGGATGGCAGGAGATCAACAAGCACGTGGTTTCTTATTAGGTGCTACAGCGGGTCGTACAACGCTAAATGGTGAAGGCTTACAGCATGAAGATGGCCACAGCCACATTCTTGCAAACACGGTACCTAACTGTATTTCTTACGATCCTACTTATGCATTTGAAGTAGCGGTTATCGTGCAAGACGGTATTCGTCGTATGTACGGTGAAGAGCAAGAAAACATTTACTACTATCTAACGCTAATGAACGAAAACTACCATCAGCCAGCAATGCCAGAAGGCGCTGAAGAAGGTATTCGTAAAGGTATCTACAAGCTAGAAAGCTACGAAGGTAAAAAAGCCAACGTACAGCTATTAAGCTCAGGTACTATCATGACTGAAGTGCGTAAAGCTGCAGCAATTTTAAGCGAAGAGTTTGGTATTGCGTCTGATGTTTACTCAGTAACTTCATTCAATGAACTTACCCGTGATGGACAAGATGTTGAACGTTTCAACATGCTTAACCCAGAAAGCGAGCAAAAAACGCCATACATCACTAGCGTATTAAACGATTCAGTAACTGTTGCTGCAACGGATTACATGAAAAACTACGCAGAACAAGCGCGTTCATTTATTCCAAGCAATAACTACAAAGTATTGGGTACAGATGGTTACGGTCGTTCAGACAGCCGTGAAAACCTACGTCGTCACTTTGAAGTTAACGCAAGCTACGTGGTAGTTGCGACATTATCTGAACTTGCTAAACGTGGTGAAGTTGAAAAGTCAGTGGTTGTTGAAGCAATTAAAAAATTCAACATCGACACTAACAAACTAAATCCACTGTACGCATAAGAGGTTTGCAATGAGTATTGAAATTAAAGTACCTGATATCGGTGGCGATGAAGTAGAAGTAACCGAAATACTAGTGAGCGTTGGCGATAAAGTTGAAGTTGACCAATCACTATTAAGTGTTGAAGGTGATAAAGCTGCGATGGAAGTACCTGCTGAACAAGCCGGTACGGTAAAAGAAATTAAAGTAAATGTGGGTGACACTGTTACCACAGGCACTTTAGTGTTCATCTTTGAAGGTGAAGCGCAAGACTCTGCTGCTGACTCTAAAGAAGCTGAAAAAACCGAGGAAGCTGCACCTGCTGCGTCATCGGCTTCATCAATCAAAGAAGTCACTGTGCCTGATATTGGTGATGACGAAGTTGAAGTAACTGAAATTATGGTTGCAGTTGGTGATAGCGTAGAAGAAGAGCAATCTATCTTAAACGTTGAAGGCGACAAAGCGGCAATGGAAGTACCAGCACCCTTTGCCGGTACAGTAAAAGAAATTAAAGTAAATACTGGTGACAAAGTGAAAACGGGTTCATTAGTATTTGTTTTTGAAGTGTCAGGTGGTGATAACCAAAGTGCCCCTGCAGCTGATTCAAAAGCACAAGAGAAGCCTGCTGAACAAGCATCGGCATCAAGCACTAAAGAAGTTAGCGTGCCTGATATTGGTGATGACGAAGTTGAAGTAGCAGAAGTTATGGTTGCGGTTGGCGATAGCGTAGAAGAAGAGCAATCTATCTTAAACGTTGAAGGCGACAAAGCAGCTATGGAAGTACCGGCGCCGTTTGCAGGTACTGTTAAAGAGATTAAAGTAGCGACTGGCGATAAAGTTAAAACTGGCTCATTGATTTTTGTATTTGAAGTGGCGGGTAGTGCACCAGCTGCAGAAAAATCAGCACCAGCGCCTAAAACAGAATCTAAGCCGGCAGCTCAGGCTGAGTCAAAATCAGCAGCATCATCTGCTAAAGCAAGCTCTGAAAGCTTTGAAAACAATAGCGCTTATGCACATGCATCGCCAGTGGTTCGCCGTTTAGCACGTGAGTTTGGTATTAACCTTGCCAACGTTAAAGGCACGGGCCGTAAAAACCGTGTTGTTAAAGAAGACGTGCAAAACTATGTTAAGCAACTGGTTAAGCAAGTTGAGTCTGGTCAAGTATCAGCAGCTAAAGGCAATGCTGGTGGCGGTGAGCTTGGTTTAATTCCATGGCCAAAAGTTGATTTTGCTAAGTTTGGTGAAATAGAAGAGAAAAAACTCTCTCGTATTCAAAAGCTGTCAGGTAAAAACTTACACCGTAACTGGGTGCAAATCCCACATGTTACCCAGTTTGATGAAGCGGATATCACGAGCCTTGAGCAGTTCCGTAAAGAGCAAAATGCCCTTAACGAGAAGAAAAAGCTGGGTGTTAAAATTACGCCATTAGTATTTGTAATGAAAGCAGCTGCTAAAGCGCTTGCTGAGTTCCCTACATTTAACTCATCGCTTTCAGAGGATGGCGAAAGCTTAATCCTTAAAAAGTACATTAATATTGGTGTAGCGGTTGATACGCCAAATGGCTTAGTTGTACCAGTATTTAAAGATGTTGATAAAAAAGGCATTATTGAACTATCTCGTGAACTAATGGAAGTATCTGTTAAAGCGCGTGATGGCAAGTTAAGTTCATCAGATATGCAAGGTGGTTGTTTTACTATTTCAAGCCTAGGTGGCATTGGCGGTACGGCATTTACGCCGATTGTGAATGCGCCTGAGGTGGCAATTTTAGGTGTGTCAAAATCTGAAATGAAGCCTAAGTGGAATGGTAAAGAGTTTGAGCCTAAGCTAATGGTTCCACTTTCAATGTCTTACGACCATAGAGTGATTGACGGTGCACTTGCTGCACGCTTTACTGTTACTCTTGCAAGTTACATGAGTGATATACGCCAGTTAGTGATGTGATCACTACAGAGTGAGTAAAATCAAATCCCAGCCAGTTGTTTTTAGCTGGGATTTTTATCATTTGCAATGATACAATATTTGCACAAATGCCCTTTTCTGCCTTGCAGAAACATGGCAGTTAAATTTTGGGGCTGTGTCCCGTTCAAACAATAAAGGTAATAGCATGAGCAACGAATTAAAAACTCAAGTTGTTGTACTAGGCGGTGGTCCTGGTGGTTACTCTGCGGCTTTTCGCGCTGCTGACTTGGGCTTAGAAGTTACATTAGTAGAATCTCGCGAGACATTAGGCGGTGTATGTCTTAATGTTGGTTGTATTCCTTCTAAAGCACTTTTACACGTAGCTAAAGTGATTGATGATGCTGCAGAAATGTCATCTCACGGCGTTACTTTTGGCGCACCAAAAATTGACTTAGATGAAGTTCGTTCTTGGAAAGACTCTGTTGTTGGCCAGCTTACAGGTGGCTTAGACGGCATGGCTAAAATGCGTAAAGTAAAAGTTGTATCTGGTTACGGTAAATTTACTGGTAGCAACACTTTAGATGTTGAAGGCGCTGACGGTAAAACAACCATTACCTTTGATAACGCAATTATTGCTGCGGGTTCTAAACCTGTAAACTTACCTTTCATCCCTGAGGATGATCGCGTTATTGATTCAACGGGCGCGCTAGAGCTTAAAGATGTTCCTGAAAAGCTACTTGTTTTAGGTGGTGGTATTATCGGTCTTGAAATGGGTACGGTTTACCGTGCACTAGGTTCTGCAATTGATGTTGTAGAATTTGCAGACCAACTTGTTCCTGCTGCTGATAAAGACATCATTAAAATTTACCAAAAGCATGTTAAAGACAAGTTTAATGTAATGCTTTCAACTAAAGTAACTGGCGTTGAAGCAAAAGACGACGGTTTATATGTTACGTTTGAAGGCAAAAATGCACCGGCAGAGCCAGTACGTTACGACAAAGTACTTGTTGCTGTAGGTCGTACACCAAATGGTAACATGTTAGACGCTGATAAAGCGGGTGTGAATGTTGATGAGCGTGGTTTTATTAACGTTGATAAGCAATTACGTACTAACGTAGAACATATTTTTGCGATTGGTGACTTAGTGGGTCAACCTATGCTTGCGCATAAAGCGGTTCATGAAGGCCATGTTGCAGCAGAAGTTATCTCTGGTCAAAAACATTACTTTGATCCTAAGTGTATTCCTTCAATTGCTTATACTGACCCTGAAATTGCATGGGCGGGTGTAACTGAAAAAGAAGCGAAAGAGCAAGGTTTAAGCATTGAAACCGCTGTATTCCCTTGGGCTGCATCGGGTCGTGCTATTGCTTCTTCACGTACTGAAGGTTCTACTAAGCTTATTTTTGATAAAGAAAGCGGCCGTATTATCGGTGGTGCTATGATTGGTATTAACGCAGGCGAAATGCTGGGCGAAATCGGTCTAGGTATTGAAATGGGTGCAGATGGTGAAGACCTAGCGCTAACAATTCATGCTCACCCAACATTGAACGAATCAATCGGCCTTGCTGCTGAAATTTTTGAAGGTTCAATCACTGATTTACCAAACAAAAAAGCAGTTAAAAAGAAGAAGTAATTTCTTTTAGTTAATCGCGATAAAAAACCCAAGCCTCGGCTTGGGTTTTTTGTTTTTATAGCCCTCAGCCCTCAGCCGTCAGTAAAGACAAGCTCCCTTGACACTTAAGTTAATATGAGCAAAATTTTGTAGCTGATAGCTGATAGCTGATAGCTGATAGCTGATAGCTGATAGCTGATAGCTGATAGCTGATAGCTGATAGCTGATAGCTGATAGCTGATATCTAATTTCTTTTATTTTAGCTACAATGCGCAGCCATCAATTTATAGGTAAATACCCACAGTGACCCAGAGTTTAAAAAATTCAGTTTTAGCATTACGTGCCCAGCAAATAAGTGAATCTCGACGTGAGTTTAATGCCCGTGGTGGAAAAATGGATCGCTGTGAGCAATGCCTAATTGCCAAGCATTACTGTATTTGTGAGGGCGCTGAGTACGCAAGCTGCAACGCTGCGGTATGTTTACTTATGTATCACAATGAAAGTTTTAAACCGTCTAATACAGGGCGTTTAATTGCTGAAATTATCCCTGATAATCATGCGTTTCGTTGGGATAGAACCTCCCCAGATCCTGCTTTATTAGCATTATTGAATAATGATAAATATCAGCCTTTTGTGATTTTTCCGGCTGAAGATGTTGAAACTGATAGGGTGGTAACCCAGGTTGAAACGCATGCAGGTAAACAGCCATTGTTTATATTTTTAGATGGTACATGGCGAGAAGCTAAAAAAATGATTCGTAAGAGTCCTTATTTAGATAACTTACCTGTGCTTTCTATTACCGCAGAAAAACTCTCTGATTACCGATTACGTGTAGCGCCTCATGCTCATCAGTTAGGTACGGCAGAAGTGGCTATTATGGTATTAGCATTGGCTGGTGAAGTTGATGCGAGCACTAAATTAGAACAGCATTTTATTAAGTTTCGCGACGCTTATTTACTTGGTAAGCGTAACAAAGGCAGGCCCGAATAAAGTGCAGGGTATTAATACGAAAAAGCTGAATTTGACGCTTGAGTATAGCCTAAACATATATAACTTGGCTGACCGCTGACTTTCAGGCAAAAGAAAAGCGCGAACCATCTCTAGTCGCGCTTGCGGAATCTTCTAACTTTGTTGCATCCTGCAATTGAACCTAATCAACTCCAATTTTTACGATCCGTGTTATTACAATATTACTTTCTAGTTCTATGTAATATAGGCTATCCGGGCCTGTCTCCATAAATCCCTAAAACATCCTGTAAGGTAAAATCTATTACCAATCCTTATTGCACATCCGAGTGCATTCCCTTTGTTACCATTCCGTTGTGTTGCCTTTAAGGCCTGTCCTTTTTGTTCCCTATCCTTTATAAACAACTATTCCGCTGTTGTTATCCATTATGCATCATCCTGATGCTATCCCTTGTGCAACAATCCATTGCGATACTCATCCTGAGCCTGTCCTTAAATCCCTGTTATCCTAAAAACCAAACCTTGGTATTCGAGTAGTTAATCCGTTTCCATTTACTCGGTAAGCGTCGTTGCTTATTTATGGGTTAATTATAGAGAGTGATTTGCAGTAAATGTAGGATAAAAGCGCTTATGGTTTATGTTCTTACAAATGAAATATTTATAAATTATTTAAAATACAATGGCTTGCTGTATTTATGGGGTGTTATGCAGGGTGTTTTTACTCATTTACTGCCATAAGCGTAAGAGATATCTTACAAGGGTTTTCTTTTTTGGGCGTATTTATCACTAAGTAATTATATAAAGTGTGCACTTTTTAGTTCATCGCGGTAAAATTAATGATAATAATTATTAGTCAGGTAAGAAAATATGAAAAAAACACTAGCGCTTGTCGTTGGACTAATTATCTCAGCACCTGCTGTTGCAACCGATGTTGTGAATATTTACTCATTTAGACAACCTTTTTTAATTAAACCTATTTTAGATGATTTTACACAGCAAACAGGCATTAAAACTAATGTTGTGTTTGCTAAAAAAGGCCTAATCGAGCGTGTTAAGCGTGAAGGCAAGCACAGCAAAGCAGATTTAGTTTTAACGTCTAACTTTAGTGCGTTAATTCAATTAGAAGAGCTAAAGCTAACGCAAACTATTGATAGCGAGAAGGTTAATAAGAATGTGCCGGCTGCATTTCGTGATGGCGATGGTCAGTGGGTGGCGCTCACTAAGCGAGTGCGAAATGTTTACTCTTCAAAAGAGCGTTTAGGTCCATTACCTGAGCTGAGTTATGAAGATTTAGCTGCACCTGAATATAAAGGTCAAATTTGTACTCGCTCTGGTAAACACCCTTATAACTTAGGGTTAGTGGCTTCTATGATTGCTCATCATGGTGAAGTCCAGACTAAAATATGGCTGGAGGGTGTAAAAGCGAATTTAGCGCGTAAGCCGCAGGGAAATGATCGTGCGCAAGTGAAAGCCGTTAAAGAAGGTTTATGTAATTTAGCTTTAGGTAACAGTTACTACTTAGGTAAAATGTTGCAAGATGAAGCGCAAAAAACGTGGGCAGATGCGGTTAATATTAATTTTCCAAACCAAACTAACCGTGGTTCGCATATTAACGTATCGGGTGCGGTAATTACTAAGTATGCTAAAAACCCTGAAAATGCCTTGAAACTTATAGAGTATATGACCGACAATAAGGCGCAAAATATGTATGCCTCGCTCAATATGGAGTACCCGGTCAAGCCAGGTGTTAAGCTTTCAAGTTTGGTTGCATCATGGGGAAGCTTTAAGGAAGACAGCTTACCGCTTGATGAAATTAGCAAATATCGTCCGTTAGCCCTTAAGCTAATTGATGAGGTGAAGTTCGATCTTTAATGACTTATAAATTTCAGCTGTCGAAGTGGCAGCTTATTGCGTGGTCGACAGGGTTATTACTGTCGACCCCGTTGTTTTTTCTGCTAGTAGAATCTTTACAAGGCGACTCAGAGGTATTTACCCACCTGTGGAATACCGTGCTGTGGGACTATATAAGTAATACCGTATTACTGGTTTTAGGTGTAGGGTTACTTAGCTGTCTTATTGCGTTACCACTGGGTTGGCTCACCGCTTATTGCCGTTTTCCTGGTAAACAACAGTTTGAATGGGCATTGATGCTGCCGCTTGCCATGCCTACCTATATTATTGCTTATGTGTACACGGATTTACTCGACTACGCGGGTCCGGTACAAATAACACTAAGAGACTGGTTTGGTTGGCAATCACCCAGTGATTACTGGTTTTTTGATATACGCACTTTGCCAGGGGCTATCATCATGATTGCGCTGGTACTCTACCCGTATTTATATTTAATTTTTAAAACTGCACTACGTGAACAGTCCTTTAAGTTAGTCCAAGCAAGCCAATTAATGGGATTAAGTGCATGGAAAAGCTTTTTTAAAGTAAGCTTGGTGCTTTCTCGTGGTGCTATTGTTGCTGCGCTTGCTTTGATCAGTATGGAAACTATGGCTGATTTTGCTACCGTTAGCTACTTTGCAGTCAGTACATTAACCACCGCAGTATACGATACTTGGTTTGGTTATTACTCATTAACTGCAGCAGCAAAAATTTCAGGGGTGATGTTGTTACTGCTATTCTTGGCATTGATCACCGAGCGCTTTAGCCGTCGTAACCAAGCTGTATTTGAACGTCAATCGAGCGTGAACAGTGAGGCACTTTATATTCTTAAAGGTAAGTCTGCATGGTTAGCAACGGGGTTTTGTAGCTTTATTTTAATAATCTCATTTATTATTCCCATGGTTGTTTTGCTCAAGTATGCAATCACGTATTTTGATCAAGCGTGGAGTAGTGAATTTTTTAGCTATGCATGGCAAAGTTTGAAAGTGGCCGCAGTAGTGAGTGTAGTGACTATTGTTTTGAGTGTTTTAGTGGTGTTTTATCAGCGCATTGCAAAACAAGCAAACCCACTTATACCTGGGCGCTTAGCAAGTACCGGGTATGCACTCCCTGGGACAGTATTAGCTATTGCTGTATTGTTGCCACTCACCCTATTAGAAAATACTATTAACCGCATTCTGACTCCTTATAACTTAGATATTGGTTTATTACTTACTGGTAGCTTACTAACGATTATCTTTGCTTATATTGTGCGTTTTTACGCAGTTGCTCATGGTGCTATAGAGTCGAGCTTTTCACGCATTAGCCCCTCGCTTGATATGGCAAGTCAGTCAATGGGGAAAAGCCAAGGCCACACATTACGCTTAGTGCATTTGCCTTTATTACGCCGAGGCTTATTAACCGCTGGTTTATTGGTATTTATTGAGTGTATGAAAGAGCTGCCCGCAGCCTTACTGCTAAGGCCTTTTGACTTTGAAAGTTTAGCTACGCACGTGTTTCAATATGTTAGCGATGAACAATTAGAGCTGGCCTCCATATCAGCTTTATTTATAGTGGTGGTAGGTTTTATTCCGTTATATTTTATTAACCGTTCAATGGAGCAACGTAGTTAAATGAGTAGTTTGATTTTACAAGGTGTGAGCTATGCATATAACGGGACTAAGGTTGTAGATGATTTAGACTTAACCTTAGGTAAAGACGAAATAGTGTGTTTACTCGGTGCCAGTGGCTGCGGCAAAACCACCACGCTTAAAGCCATTGCAGGGTTAATTGAAGCCAAACAAGGACAGGTATTTATTGATGGTAAGTTAGTCAGTGACGCCAATACGTTTGTGTCACCAGAGCATCGTAATATTGGCATGATGTTTCAAGACTACGCATTATTCCCACATTTAACGGTGGCGAATAATATTGGCTTTGGTCTAAGCGGTATGAGCAAAACGGATAAACAGGCTCGCGTGGATGAAATGTTAAAACTTGTGCACTTGGTTGGCTGCGCGGATAGATATCCACATCAACTCTCTGGTGGTCAACAGCAACGGGTAGCGATTGCGCGTGCATTAGCTTATAAACCCAGCTTACTATTGTTAGATGAGCCGTTTTCTAATATTGATACCCAAGTCCGCTTTGAGTTAATCACCGATATTAGGCGTATTATTAAAGCTCAACAAGTGTCGGCAGTATTTGTTACTCACTCAAAAGAAGAGGCGTTTGCATTTTCAGATACACTTGCTGTTATGCACCAAGGTAAAATTGCGCAGCAAGGAACGCCAGAGCAGCTTTTTGCTAAACCAAGTTCAAAGGAGGTTGCAGAATTTCTGGGTCAGGGCATATACTTAAGCGCAACTGCATTAACAGCCACTGAATATGAAACGCAGTTTGGTGTGGTTAAATCAATACTGCCACAGCAACACTCAGTGGCTGAAAAGGGGGTTATTTATGTGCGTCCACACCAACTTGAGCTTGCCAGTAGTAACAATAACGAACTGCAGTGTGAGTGCGTTACAATTCTAAGCAGTCGCTTTATTGGCTCTGCTTATGTATATACTGTAGTTATTGCTGAACAAGAAATAGAAGTTGCAGCTCAGTATGGCCAGTCATTTGAAATTAATGAACAGGTTATAATAAAAATAAAACCGCACACGGTGAATTTTTTTAAATCGTAATTAATCACTGTGTTTTGCTCTAAAAAGTAAGGAATAACAATGGCGCAAGCGCAATCAGGGATTTGTGCTGAAGCAAACTTACACGGTTTGCACTTATTTTTTAATGTACTTGATGGTCACGACGAATCACTTCGCGCTAAGCTTAAACAAGTGAGCGATATTGAAGATGAGTTTAGTGATCAGTTTTCTGAATCTATGCTTTCTTGCATGGTGGCAATTGGTGCGCAATATTGGCCGCATATCTTACCTGATTTCATGCCAAGCGAGCTGCAAAGCTTTCCTAATATTACCCATAGCGAGTTTGTTATGAGTGCAAGGCCATGTGATTTGTTTGTGCAAATCCGCTCAGACAGAGAAGACGTGAACCACTTGTTTGCACTACAAATACTCAAACTATTCACCCCTGATGTTGAGCTGGTAGAGCAAGTTCGTAATTTCCGTTTTTTAGATGGTCGTGATTTTAATGGTTTTATTTATGCGGGCGATACCCCACATGGCCGTCAAAAACGCGTAACGGCGTTAGTAAACAAACCTGATAGTTTTGAAGATCAAGGTAGTTACATTCATGTGCAGCGCTATAAACATGACTTGAGCCTGTGGCAGCATTTGTCATTACATGAACAAGAGCAAATAATGGGTCGTACACGCCTTGATAATACCTTGCTCAGCCCCGCACTTGAGAGCAGCCATGCAACCCGAAGTGAATTAAAAGACGAACAAGGTCAGGCACTGTTACTTAACCAAAGCATGCCTTATGGCGATGTGTATGAGCAAGGTATGTTAGTGATTACGTGCTCTGCTAAAGGGGATGCATTCGAAAAAGTGCTAACTAGTCGACTAGGGCAGGGAGAGAATTATGATCACTGGCTTGATTTTACTCAGGCGGATATGGGCTCTGCATTTTTTGCCCCCTCAGTACGATTTTTAAAGCAGTTATAACAATTACAAAACGGCTATGTATTATTCATAGCCGTCTTTATTACAGCGTTAGTGATTAAACCGTATCAAATAAAATACGAACACGCTCTAGTGTGAGGTCTATTTCTGAGATTTTAGCTGGTGCGATAAAAATAGTATCATCTCCAGCAATAGTACCTAGTACGCCATCTGCTTTGCCTAATGAATCAAGTAAACGCGCAATGAGTTGAGCAGCTCCAGGACTGGTGCGAATAATAATCATCATTTCGTTATGCATAATATCAATAACGAGCTGGCGTAATGGGCTCTTAGCGGTTGGTACCCCCATTTCGGCGGGTAAACAGTATACCATTTCTTGTTTTGCATTACGGGTGCGTACCGCGCCAAACTTACTTAACATTCGCGACACTTTACTTTGGCTAATATTATCAAAGCCTTGCTCTTTTAACGCATCAACTATTTCGCCTTGTGAGCCAAAGTTTTCTTCTTTTAAAAGTGCTTTAAAGGCTTTAACCAATGCTTCTTGTTTATCTTGTGGTTGCATAGTGTCTAATTAGTTATGTAATAGATACTGCAAATTCTACACAAAAATGCATAATTATGCAGCAGTTGTTTGCTTAAGTTGCCATTTTGCTGCGTTTAAACAGCAAAGTTTACAACTATGGTCGAAAATATAGCTAAAATAAGCAGGATAAATTTGTTTTTAGTCGTTAATTTCTTTATCTTATGAACCACAAATATTTCCTACCTCAAATCACGGAGAATTCCAATGAAAGTTGCTGTATTAGGTGCTGCAGGCGGTATCGGTCAAGCGTTGTCTTTATTATTAAAAACAGGCTTACCAGCTGGTTCTGAATTATCACTATATGATGTTGCGCCAGTAGTTCCTGGTGTTGCTGTTGACCTTTCTCACATCCCAACAGATGTTAAAGTTGCAGGTTTTGGTGCTGACGATTTAGATAAAGCATTAACAGGTTGTGATATCGTTCTTATCCCAGCGGGTATGCCACGTAAGCCAGGTATGGATCGTGCTGATTTATTTAATGTTAACGCTGGTATCATCAAAACATTAGCAGAAGGCATTGTTGCTAACTGTCCTAAAGCGCTTGTGGGTATTATTACTAACCCAGTTAACGGCACTGTACCAATTGTTGCTGAAGTATTTAAAAAAGCAGGTACTTATGATGCTAAACGTGTATTCGGTATTACAACACTCGATGTGATCCGTTCTGAAGCGTTCATTGCTGAGCTTAAAGGCGTTGACGTAGCAAGCGTTAAAGTTCCAGTAATTGGTGGCCACTCAGGCACAACTATCCTACCGTTACTTTCTCAAGTTGAAGGTGTTACTTTCACTGATGAAGAAGTGGCTGCACTGACTCCACGTATCCAAAACGCGGGTACTGAAGTAGTTAATGCTAAAGCGGGCGGTGGTTCTGCAACATTATCAATGGGTGCTGCTGCTGCACGTTTTTGTATGTCTTTAGTTAAAGGTTTACAAGGTGAAGATGTTGTAGATTATGCATACGTTGCTGTTGAAAATGGCGATGCAGAGTACTTCGCACATCCAGTACGTTTAGGTAAAAATGGCGTAGAAGAAATTCTTTCTTACGGCACCCTAAGCGCATTTGAAGAGCAAGCAAAAAATGACATGCTTGAAACTCTGAAAAAAGACATTAAAGAAGGTGTTGATTTTATGGCGTAATAGCCAAAATTAACCCATAAAAAAAGCCTGCACTTGCAGGCTTTTTTATTGCTCGGAATTATCTACACAGTATAACTTAGTGGTCGCGGTCAACCGCTATTCTAGCTAAGCTAATTAACGCTTGCTTGTAACTTGATTCAGCTAAGCAATCTAAACAAGCAATTGCTTTCTCTGCTTCTTGCTCTGCTTTTTGCATAGTGAACTCAAGGGCATTGGTATGTTTAAGTGCAGCGAGTATCTCATCTAGATGCTCCATACCATTACAGTGCTCAATAGCGTCTCTTATTAACTGTGTTTGATGCTCACTACCGTGTTGCATTGCATATATAAGAGGTAACGTCGGCTTACCTTCAGCTAAATCATCGCCAATGTTTTTACCAAGTTGGTCGGCATCAGCGTTGTAATCTAAAACATCATCCACTAACTGAAAAGCAGTGCCTAAATGCATACCATACAAATTAAGTGCGTTTAATACACTGTCATCTTGCTCAGTAATAATAGCAGCTAGCCCGGTTGCAGCTTCAAATAACTTGGCGGTTTTAGAGTAAATAACCTGCATATAACTGGCTTCAGTAGTATCTGGGTCATTACAGTTCATTAATTGCAGCACTTCGCCTTCAGCAATAATATTGGTTGCATCGGCTAATACTTGCATTATCTGCATTTTACCAAGGCCTACCATTAGCTGAAACGAGCGAGTATAAATAAAGTCTCCCACGAGAACACTGGCGGCATTACCAAACTCGGCATTTGCTGTGGGTGTGCCACGGCGCAAGTTAGATTCATCTACTACATCGTCATGTAAAAGCGTTGCGGTATGAATAAATTCAATAATTGTTGCTAGCGTAATGTGATCTTTACCTTGGTAACCTAGCGCTTTAGCCGCCAAAATAGCCAACATGGGGCGAACACGTTTGCCACCGCTGTTAACAATATACAAACCAAGTTGATTAACTAACGCCACATCTGAGCGCATTTGCGCATGTATTAGTTGATTGACGTCATTCATATCGCTTTCGATTAACGCCTGGATAGCTTTTATATCCATTGATCTCCGAGCCAATTTTAATGTGTGAACGGCGCAGATTGTACAACAAAAAACGCATTAGCTCGATATTTTGTGATGATTCCTTAAAAAAACACCCTTAAGTAGGTTAAATGACCTATTAACTTGGTGAATAAATGATTAAACAGCGCGGTTTAAATTTGAATCATCCTTGACGGTTAATTGAACTGCGTGGGCTTGCTTTGCGATTGCTAATTTATTTTCTCTAACCGTTAAAAAGCGCTTGGCAAAGGGGGATTTTAATATAAAATAGGGGAAATATTGAATTGCTCTCAATGCAGCTACTTTTTATTCATTTAATTACAAAAAGAGGCTTGCTAGTTTTTTCGCATTAGCGTAAACTTCGCGCCCTATTGAAGAATATTTTAGTTGCGTCGATTTGAGGGCGCACAGACGGAGTTAATTATGTACGCGGTTTTCCAAAGTGGTGGTAAACAGCACCGTGTGACTGAAGGTCAAACAATTCGTCTTGAGAAATTAGACGTTGAAACTGGTGCAGCAGTTGAATTTGATTCAGTACTTTTAGTTGCTGATGGTGAGAAGATCGAGATTGGTGTACCGTTCGTAAACGGTGGTAAAGTAACAGCTGAGGTTGTTTCACACGGTCGCGGTGAGAAGATTAAGGTTGTTAAATTTAGACGCCGTAAGCATTCTCGTAAGCAAATGGGCCATCGTCAATGGTTCACAGAAGTTAAAATCACTGGCATTAGCGCTTAATTAGAGGTACTTAGAAATGGCACATAAAAAAGCAGCTGGTAGTACTCGTAACGGTCGCGATTCAGAAAGCAAACGCCTAGGTGTTAAGCGTTTTGGTGGCGAATCAGTTCTAGCGGGTAGCATCATTGTTCGTCAACGTGGAACTCGTTTTCATGCTGGCGCAAACGTAGGTATCGGTAAAGACCACACTATCTTCGCAAAAGCAGATGGTAAAGTTCAGTTTGAACAAAAAGGTCCTTTAAACCGTAAATACGTAACTATCGTAGCTGAGTAATCAGTAAGGTAGTTAAAAAACCCCGCCTTTGCGGGGTTTTTTGTTTTAAGCAGATCTAAATATATACCCAAGTGTTTTTATGCTCAGTGTGCTCTATAGGCCACTTAGGTATATAATAGAGTTATTAACAAGCCAATCCCTAAAGTGAGTAATCATGAAGTTTGTAGATGAAGTAGAAATTCGCGCAGAAGCTGGTGACGGTGGCAGCGGCATCGTGTCTTTTCGTCGTGAGAAATATGTTCCAGATGGTGGACCTGATGGCGGTGACGGTGGAGACGGTGGTAGTGTTTATCTACAAGCTGATGAAAACTTAAATACCCTTATTGACTATCAATTCGAGCGTTTTCATAGAGCAGAACGCGGTACTAACGGTCAAAGCCGTAATTGTACTGGTAAAAAAGGTGAAGATCTGATTGTAAAAGTACCGGTAGGCACACGTATTATTGATGTTGATACACAAGAATCATTAGGGGATTTAACCCAAGATGGTCAACGAATTGTGGTTGCAAAAGGCGGTTTCCATGGCTTGGGGAATGCGCGTTTTAAATCAAGTACCAATCGTGCCCCACGTCAAAAAACACTCGGAACACCTGGTGAAGTACGTAACCTTAAGTTAGAGCTAATGCTGCTCGCTGATGTAGGTTTACTGGGTTTACCAAATGCCGGTAAATCGACCTTTATTCGCAGCGTATCGGCTGCAAAACCTAAAGTAGCAGATTATCCATTTACTACGCTTATCCCTAACTTAGGTGTTGTTCGTCCTGAAGCAAATAAATCATTTGTCATTGCCGATATTCCTGGCTTGATTGAAGGTGCATCGGATGGTGCAGGCTTAGGTATTCGTTTCTTAAAGCATTTAGAACGCTGTCGTGTGTTATTGCACATTATTGATGTTATGCCAGTTGATGGTTCAAATCCTGTTGATAATGCTTTTGCAATCATTAACGAGCTACATCAGTACAGCCCTAAGCTTGCTGAAAAGCCTCGCTGGTTAGTATTTAATAAAATTGACTTATTGCCAGAAGATGAAGCCAAGGCCTTATGTGAGCAAATTGCAGAAGAGTTAGGTGAGTCTGAAAATATTTATAGTATTGCTGCAATTAATAAATTGAATACTCAGCCATTAATTCACGACATCATGACGCTACTTGATAACATGCCTAAAGAAAAGTTTGTTGAAGTTGCAGACGAAGAGGTTGAATTTAAATGGGATACCTACCATCAAAAAGCCACTAAAGGCGATGATGATGACTGGGATGATTGGGATGAAGATGATTACGACGTAGAAGTTGTCTACGAGCGTTAATGATAATTGTATATATTTAAAAGGAGCTAACGCTCCTTTTTTATTTTTTTAATAATAAAGAATTAGGTGTTTAGTGTGATAATTTCAATGATTGCAGCAATGGCAAATAACCGTGTCATTGGTTTAGATAATAAAATGCCATGGCACTTACCTGGCGATCTTCAGCACTTTAAAAAAGTAACCTCTGGTAAGCCCGTTATTATGGGGCGTAAAACATTTGAGTCGATAGGTAGGCCGCTGCCTGGGCGTCGCAATATTATTATTACTCGCAACACTGACTATAAAGCAGCGGGAATTGAAACAGTAACCACGCCTGAGGCTGCACTTGAGCTTGTTAATGATGTTGCAGAGGTGATGATTATTGGCGGTGGAAACATTTACCAGCAGTTCTTAGGGCAAGCACATCGGTTGTATTTAACCTTTATTGACTTAGATGTAGAAGGGGATACACAGTTTCCTGATTACCAAAATGTTGCAAGTTGGCAAATTGAAGATGAAATGTTGATGGCTCCTGATGATAAAAATAAATATAGTTATAAGTTCGTAACTTTGAATAAAATCTCTTAACATTATTGCCAAAATCTGAGCGTGTTGGTACAATATTAAACAGTCGAGTACGAAAAAAGTATTAATATAGGGTGTCCAATCAATGATTAAATTACCGAAGCTAGTTGTAATTGCTGCTATTGCAGCGGGTTCGTTTGCTTATACTGCGCCTGCAAGCGCTAATGATCAGTTAGCTGTTTCAATCTGTGAATACATTGCTGGTGATGATAAAAACCGTCTGCGTAGCAAATTAAAAAGTTCACGTGTGAAAGTTCGTAATATCTATGATGCAGTTTTCTGTAATGGTAACAACTTATTGCGTCACGCTGTTGCAAGTAATGCAGTTGATACAGGCGAGTACATTGTTAAAAACTTATCAAAGAGCTCACTTGAAGATGGTGCCGATATTGCTTGGGCTGAGGCAAATCATGCAGGATCACCTTTAATCCCTATTATTAAAGACCGCGCAGGCCTTTAAATAAAAGCTTAATTAATAAAAAAAACCGCGTTTAAACGCGGTTTTTTTTACTTAGATAAATTGTCATTTTACACCCTGTTTAACTACCCTTAAGTCTAGTTCCCCCTGAGTATTTATCCTTATTACTCTTATTACATAAAAATGTCATAAAAACTCAATACTCTATGTGTATGTCAGTTTTGAGATATATTTATGCGTGTATCATTTTTTACCCGTTTACTAGCCATTTTATTAACGTTAGCAAGTATCCTTTTAGCCGCTACCTTGTTATGGGCAAGCCATACATTACTTAAACTTCAGCAACAAGATAGCGCATATAGCCAATTAAAAAATAGCATAATGGTCGAGCTTGCCGATCATTTGGAAAGTTATTTAGTACAAGGTAATAGCCAATACCTAAAACAATCATCGACCTTGATTGAGCAGCTTAAAGCGCAACAGTTAACGGTGCTGCCTCCTGAATTAGAAATTCGTTTAGCTGCACAATTAACTTCATTAAATACAGATATTAATGGTAAATACAGAGCACTTGGAAAACTATCTGGCAATGAAACTGCGCTGTTAGATAACGCGCTTAGACAAATGGCCGGCTCAGCCTCTTCACTCATTAATTATGCGCAAAAAGCACCAATGCAAACCAGTAACGCTCTTAATTATTATAAATTAGCGAGTGATTATTACAGTGAAGTGGTTAATTTATCTTTATCGACTTACCAGTTGATCAATGATTACCAACCTGAGGTAGAGAAAAACCTGCAACAAAGTATAAAAACCCTAAATTTACTAGCTATAAATATTGAGCAGTTACCGAACTTAGGGGTAATGACTGAGGTTGATGAGTTTGCTTTATTTGTAGATGAGGAACCGGAAGATTTGGCAGCTGAAATAAAAGCGGAGTTGGTGAGTTGGCCTAAACGTTATTTGCGCGATTTAAGCAGTACTTTATCGCAATCAAAACAACGTGATTCTGGAACGAATGAGTTACGTGAACAAATTAGTTTAGTATCAAAAACAGTGATTGAGGCAGAGCAAACATTAAAAGCACAGCAAGATAACGTGAAACGACAAGTGTTTTGGGTGTTTGGAATAGCAATAGGCGGATTAGTAATATTAGCTTTTAGTGTCTATTGGGTACAGCGCAGACAGGTTTTACAGCCTTTACGACAACTGCGAGATGGGTTTGCATTTTTAATAGAAAGTAATGAGTTAAAAAATATTACAGTGAATAATCCTAAAACAGAGGTAGGAGAAATAGCACAGTATTTTAACCAGCTAATTGAGCGCCAGCGTTTAGAAGCGCAAGAAAGAGCGAATATGCTCAATGTAGTCAGCCAGTTTATGCAGCAAATGAGTGAGCATTTACATACTATTGGGCAAAAAAGTAATGCGAGTTATCAGCAGGTAAATCACAATGAAGAACTGCTTCTTAATATTCAGCAACTTGGTGAGCAGGTTAATCATATTAACGCTCAGGCTGCTGAAAATGCCCAAAGTACTTATGAGGCAATGCAGCAAAGTGTTGGTTTTGCTAAAAGTATGCTTAATGCCAGTTCTGATACACAGCAACGTATTGAGCAGGGGATGCATAGTGTTCAGGAATTACTGAGTGGGGTGCAAGGAGTGAGTAATATTATTACGGTTATACGTACCATCGCTGAGCAAACAAACTTACTCGCGCTCAACGCTGCGATAGAATCAGCAAGAGCCGGTGAGCAAGGTCGAGGTTTTGCCGTAGTTGCCGATGAGGTAAGGCAATTAGCAATGCAAACCCAAGGTTCGTTAAAAGAGATCAATGATCAGTTGGCGCTACTAAGTGAAAACTCTCAAGTGGTTTATAAACAAATCAATGCACTAACTGAGGATGCACAATTACAAACCGCAAATGCTCAAGAGCTTAAAGCAAACTCTGAAGGAGTCGCAGGCAATGCGCAGCAGGCTAATAAAGTTGCGATTGATGCAATGGAGCTGGCTAAACAGCAAAATGAGTTGCTCCAAGGCTTTACTCTATCGATGCATGATATGAAAAGCCAAGTAAGTGAGTCGAGTGAATTAGTTGCTGATATAGGCTCGCAGTTAGAGTTGCAAATGACATCTATTAAAGAAGGTCTAGGTTTAGATAACAACAGCGATTAATCGAAGACGAATTAAATATTAATCTGTATGCTAAAAGACTATGTAATTACCCTAAGGAATTAATATGATAGAGCAAGGTCAAACAATACCTGCAGTAAGTTTATCTCAGCTTAGTGATGAAGGTATGCAAACGCTCACTAATAATGAATTATTCGCAGATAAAAAAGTTGTATTATTTGCAGTGCCGGGTGCTTTTACGCCTACTTGTTCCAATGCTCATTTGCCTGGTTATATCGCGCTAGCTGATAAATTCAAGGCTAAGGGTATTAACGCTATTTATTGTGTATCGGTAAATGATGCATTTGTTATGAAAGCATGGGGCGAGTCACAAAATGCAGAACATATATATATGCTTGCAGACGGCGATGCCAGTTTTACTCGTGCCTTAGGGCTTGAAAAAGATACTGCTGGCTTTGGTGGTTTGCGTTCTAAGCGCTACGCTATGGTTGTAGATAATGGTGTTGTTAGCGAATTACTTGTAGAACAAGAAAAAGAATTTGTAATAAGTAGTGCTGAAGCCGTTTTAGCCAAGCTATAACTAAGCTGTTTTAAGTATTGAATAAAAGCCGATACATATGTATCGGCTTTTTTTATCTAAGGAGAAAGTAGTTTACGGCTGGTATTGACCGCTTAGCGTTAAACCAGAAAAGGTTTGATACGCATTTACGCTTAGATGCCATGTTCCCGCTTGAGGGTTACTAAATGTACATGTTTCAGCGTTACCATTTTTATAAGGACGACAATCATAGCTTGAGCTAGTTGGTTGACTGCCAAATTTTACAAATAAATCTGCATCACCGGTGCCGCCAGACGTTGTTACTGTAAAGTTAGCCATGCCAGCTGGCACATCTAGCGTGTAATGTTTCCACTGACCTGCATTTGCAGTAACATCAGACACTGTGCCACCACCTGCTTGAGGTGTACCTGAACCACCACCGGTTGAACCACCTGTAATGTTACCGACTAAGCTAACACCAGTGTAGGCAGAATAACCATTTAACATTATATGATAAGTACCTGGGGTTGGGTTATCAATAGAGCACTCTTCACTGTTACCGCCTTTATAAGGGCGACAGTCGTATGTAGAGGTAGTTGGTTTGCTACCAGCACGTACATACAAGTCAGCATCACCTGTACCACCGCTCATAGTGAAAGTAACATTAGTGGCACCGCTTGGGACTGTCATAGTGTAAAAGTCTTGTGCACTTGCTGCACCACTTAATCCCGTTTTCACTTGTCCATCAACAAGCTCATTATCACCTGATGTTGGCGGTGGTGTGCCACCTGATGCTGCGGCAACAGCGGCTGCAGCATCCACAATACCTGTGCCACAGCTAGTACATGTTGCAGAGAATGAGCGAGTGGTTGTTTTTAAGATGTTTTCAATTTCATCAGGAGTCGCATTTGGTTTAGCTTGTTTGATCAATGCAGCAACACCCGCAACATGAGGTGCAGCCATTGATGTACCTTGCGAAAAACCATAGCTGTCGCTTGATGGTGTTGTTGAACCTGAGTTGTAAGTAGATAAAACACCCTCAGAATCATTTGCAAAGCTTTGCGCGCCACCTGGGGCTGCTACATCAATATTACTACCATAATTTGAGTAATATGCGCGGCCACCATTACGGCCAACTGATGCAACGTTAACAACACCACTACAGTTACCTGGGTTGTAGTTTGCAGAATTATCGTTATCGTTACCTGCGGCAATAACAACAACAGTACCGTTATTGCGTGCTGTATTAATAGCATTTTGAGTCGTTGAGCTACATGCACCTGCACCACCCAAGCTCATGTTTATAACATCAGCAGGGTTAGCATTTGCCGATGTACCCGACACATTTCCACCTGAAGCCCAAATAATACCATCAGCAATGTCAGAGGTTAAACCTCCACATTTACCTAACACACGTACAGGCACTACTTTCGCGTCGTAAGCAACACCAGCAACACCTTCACCGTTATTAGTTACCGCAGCAACAGTTCCTGCTACGTGAGTACCGTGCCAGCTAGAACCTTGTGCACCGTTGTTACCACATTCTCCGGCTGCAACAGCATCCCCTGGATCGCGAGCATCGTTATCACGGCCATTGCCATCATTAGCGACTGATAGATTAGAGATCATATCGTAGCCAGGTAAAATATTGGCGTTTAAATCAGCGTGCGGACGGTAACCAGTATCAAGAACAGCTACAACCACGCCGCTACCTGTAGCAGTATCCCAGGCTGTTGGTAGATTTAGGCCACCGGCTTGCTCATAGTAATGCCATTGGTCGCCATAACGAGGGTCGTTTGGTGTTGCAAATGGTTTTAACATTTGATCGATTTCAATGTATTCAACATTGCCTGAATTGACCATTTCTTGCATAAACTGTTGTGCTTCTTCAGCATTGAGCTTTTTGTCGGCACGCATTACGTGATGATCATTCAATGCCATTGCGCGGATATATTTAGCTTTAACTTTACCTTTTTTTGAGGTGAAGTTTTTTACAAAGCTTTGCGCTTTTTTGTTCATCATTGCAGGCGATGCTTCAGCTGTTGATACGTTCATCATATCGCTATTATTTTTATATTTGATAATGAACTGAGTTTCAAACCCACCTTGATTTTGCATTTTAGCTGAGGTTTCAGCCATAGAAGGTGAGATTGCTTGTGCTGGATTTGCCATGCTTGAGCTGGCTGCAAATAGTGTACTTATTGTTAGCGCAACAGCGCATTTTTTAAATGAATCATTAGAAGTCATAATTACCCTTAGTTTTATTATTATTTGTGGAAAGCCACAAAGCGGGTACAAAGGTAAATGATCTGTTAACTATTTTGAAATATTAAATACGTATGTGCCTATTTCATTTAGTTATAACCGTGAATTCAGTAAGCTTTCAGTCGTTTTGTATTTGTTTTTATTATGTTGACGATCCTAATGTATTAGATTTATTTGGTGCTTTTTATCATTATTTAATCTTTATTGATAAATTAAAAACAATATAACAGCTATCTTGTTGTTACCGAAACTTTGTTATAATTCACCAAAGTTTTTAAGAGATGACCAAATGACTCACGTTGATGTGATAGTGATCGGTGCCGGAGCTGCAGGTTTAATGTGTGCAGCACAAGCAGGATATCGCGGCCGAAGTGTTACAGTGCTTGATATGGGTAAAAAGCCAGGACGTAAAATTTTAATTAGTGGCGGCGGGCGTTGTAACTTTACTAACGAAAATGCGAGCCCTAATAACTATTTATGCACTAATCCCCATTTTGTAAAGTCGTGCTTAAGTCGTTATACCCAGCATGACTTTGTAGAGCTTGTAGACCGACATGGTTTGGCGTATCACCATAAAACATTGGGACAATTATTCTGTGACAATAGCGCACAAGACATTGTTGATATTTTACTAACAGAGTGTGAGTGGGCGGGTGTTACAATTAAACTACGCAGCGAAGTGTTAAATGTAGCTAAAACAGCAACAGGTTACAGTGTCACAACTGAGCAAGAAACACTGACCTGTGAGTCGTTAGTTGTCGCATCTGGCGGTTTAACTATGCCTAAACTTGGCGCGACGCCAATAGGTTATAAAATTGCAGAGCAATTTGGTTTAAAGGTATTGCCGACGATGGCCGCTCTAGTTCCCTTTACCTTACATCAGCACGATAAAGAGCGTTTTGAAGGGCTTTCGGGTATTAGTATTTCTTGTGAAGTTGCAAGCGAAGATGGCACTGTATTTAAAGAGAATATTTTATTTACTCACCGCGGCTTATCCGGGCCTGCCATATTACAAATAAGCTCATTTTGGCGAGCAGGTCAGGCGGTGACGATCAATTTATTACCTGAACTAGATTTAAAGCAACAGCTAGCCGATTGGCGAGAAACGCAAGCGCAAAAATCGTTAAAAAATAGCCTTGCTACTATCTTACCTAAGCGTTTTGTTGAAATACTCTATGACAGTAAAGCTATTCCTGATTGCAATATTAACCAGCTAACGCATGGCCAAATAGATGCACTCGCGGATTATATTCATGCTTGGCAAATTAAGCCAAATGGTACCGAAGGTTACAGAACCGCAGAAGTGACTTTAGGTGGTGTAGATACCGATGAGCTAAGCTCAAAAACATTTGAGGCTAAAAAAGCCAAAGGTTTATACTTTATTGGTGAAGTGACCGATGTAACGGGTTGGCTAGGAGGCTATAATTTCCAATACGCGTGGAGCTGTGGATTTGCCGCTGGGCAATACGCGTAAAAAGTCGCTCAGCGCGGCTTATTAAACCTGCCACTTAAGCTCTTAAGTGGCATTTTTTATTTCTAACTTTTAAGTCTATATTGCTGCATTTTACTATTCGGTTTTTCGGGAATAGTCATTTCGATTATGCCTGCATCAATTGCAGGTTTTAAATAGCGCTCTCTAAAATGTTTTCGATCTTTTAACCCTAGCTGGTTTTGTAGCTCTTGTCGGTTTAATGGTTTTTCGCTTTGGTTAAATACATTTATTAAAGCGATGACTTGGGGGGCTTGTATGTCTAAGTGTATAGTGTTTTTAACTTGAGGGGGTTGTTGTGGGGTTTGGATTTTTGTTATTGATTTTAAATCACTTTCTAAAATATCTAATGCTGAAAGTAATGTCTCTAACATGTACTCAATAAACACGGATGAGTCACCGGTTTTGGTACTTAGGTTAATGCTTTCAAAGTATCGTTGGCGTGTTGCCGATATTAAGTTATGAATGTTTAGCAATGAAAACAGCGTATGCCATTGTGATAATTGTTGGGTTTGCCACACACACGCTAACTCAGTATTACCCTGTGCAACCGGTTGAATAAACTGTAATTCATAATGGCATACTGCACTACTGATTAGAGGGTGGTGGTTAGTTGTATTAAACCACGCAAATAATTCTTCTACCATTTGTGGCACTCGAATTGCCTGTGGTGCCATTTGTAAGCCATTTTTTAACGCTAGACCTTGCTCCCTATAACGGCCTGACTTTTCACTTTGATCTTTCATTAAGCTGCGATGCAGAGCTAATAAGCTATCTGGGCTTGATAGGTCAGATACTGTAAATTGAAATTCAGAGTTTTTCATTTGTATAGAGGTGAGTTTTTGTTGCTTATAGTGCTCAATAGTTGCTGGCGAATATAAGGCACTGATTTTACCTAAAGCTTCACTAATATTTGCAATGCTGTGAGTCATGCTGGCTGAGATTGAAAATGGGGGAGTGGCGTTGCTCATTTCGTTATAGAGGTTATTTAAATCAGGAGATTAGAATACGCGAACTGAATATAAAAGTCAGTTTTAATAGTGATTTAGTATTTATTTAAAACTTTACATAGTCTTTAATTACTGGTTTTAAATGTTAAACCGACGCCAAATAGCGCCGGTTTATTAGTTACTCTTCGATAAACGCTTCACCTTCGTTCATCCACTTAGCGGCTGGCTTGCCTTTTAAGTAATGATCAAAGTACTGCATCATACGTACTGAGAAATCTACCTGATTAGGGAATTGCTTTAAGTGATGCGGTTCACCTTCATATTGTAAAAATGTAGCATCTTTACCCGCACGGCGCAGTGCTAAGTAATATTGCACGCCTTCATGCCATGGCACAGCATCATCTTTATCACCAAACATAATCAGAATCGGGGTATTTACTTTATCCGCAAAAAAGACTGGTGAGTTCTCAATATAAAGCTCAGGGGCTTCAAATAAGTTTTTACCAATGCGACTTTGCCCTGTTTCATATTGAAATTGGCGAGCAAGCCCTGACTTTAAGCGAATGCCACTGTAGGCGCTGGTCATGTTAGACACTGGCGCCCCCGAAACTACAGCTTTAAACATATCAGTTTCAGTGATCATAAACGCGCTTTGATAACCCGCCCATGAGTGGCCTTGTAGCCCTATTTTATTAGCATCGGCAATGCCTAAATCAATCAGCTTTTGGGTGGCGTTGATCATGGTTTGCGTTGAAGACTTACCTGGATGACCTATTTCAAAGCGAATATCAGGTAAAAAGATGGCGTAGCCATTTGATGTAAACATCGGAAAGTTAGGGCGATGATTTAATTCCATTTTAGGGAAATCGTACATACGCTGGCTCATATAGCGGTAAAAGTACACCACAACCGGTACTTTATCGCCTTTTTTATAGCCGGCAGGTTTGATTAATACCCCTTGTAAATCTTCTCCATCAAAGCCTTTATAGCTAATAAGTTCAGGCTTTTCTCCCCAAGCAAAATTAGTTACCTGAGGATTAAGGTTAGTGACTTGTTGTGCTTGTTTGAAGCTAAAGTCTGTTTGATAAATATCAGGAAATTGCTGATAGGTTTGCTCAGTAAATAAGTATTTATCGGCATTTTTGGCTTTTTTAATTACATCAAAACGCTTATTACCTGTGAGTACTTTAGTAACGTTAAGCGTTGTTAAATTAAGTTTAGCCACCTCACTTTGCTTACTTTGTAAGTTAATTGCAGAGAGCAAAAGAGTATCATTGCTGTTAAAGCCCACTTGGTTTTTATCAAGCTTGATTACTCTGTACTGAGTATTACTTTGTTTACCATTAGTTAAGCGTTTGGCTTGCTTGGTATTTACATTAAACGACCAAATATCATATTTACTATAAACCAGTATTTCGCTGCTATCGTTAAGCCAGCCAGCAAAGCCATAGCCAGGCTGCTTAGATGGGTAATCGTGTTTGTCATCGGCAAAGGTAGCGTTAATTGCTTTGCTGAGTACGCTCACTTTGTTATTGCCTAAGTTTTTAAGCTGTACTTGGTTGTTATCAAAGTAAGCAGCAAACTGACCATTAGGCGCAAGGCTAGGTCTAAATGGATAGTCGTTAATAATAGGTGTTTTTTTACCCGTTTTTATATCAACCGCAAAGTAGTCAGCAAAAAAGCCGCCATACATTATTTTTTCAAGATGGGCTAGATTTGAGTAGCCTAATAATGAATCCGCGCGTTCAGTATTAAGTACCAGCTCTGGCATATTTGGTGTGCTTAACTGTACAACTTGTTGCGAGTTTACATGGTATACCGCCGTGTAATGTCTGTTTTTATTGTTTTTATGCCACTGCTGCTCTTCGCGAGGTTTAATTTGTGCATCGTTGTTGTGCCATACATTTAACCCTTTTTGGTCGCGAATAACCTCAAAGTTATACAGTGACGACTCATCGGTATATTCTTTTTGCTTAACTTTTGCAGCAAGTTTTGGGCGGTTTTCAAAGTATAGGCGTGTACCATCTTCGGCCCACGTTAATGTCGCAGTTTTACCCATTAACCATTCTGGGTTAGGTGACTGCACAGTGGTAAGCGTTTCGTTCTGCCAAAGCGTTAATTCGTATTGGCGGCGACGCTTATCATCGTTTACATAGTTACCTAAAGTAAATGCAACACTCTTATTGATTGGATGCCAAGCTATTTTGTTGGCAACCACACCAGGCTCGTCAATTAATGCTGTGCTGGTAAAATCATTGAGTGAAAATAAAGTAATTTGATTATTATTACCATCCACATAGCTTTGGCTCACTAATAATTGATCGCTGGTGGCGCTAATATCATAGGTGAAAGCACTTTCAAGAGTGTGGGTGCGTTTATCGCTTAAGTTGACGACAACCAGCGGGTAGCTTTTATCTTTTTTATCAGCTGTGATAGCGCTATCTTTATCGGAGTTTTCATCATCCGCGTCGGTGCTCTCATTTTTACGATAGGCAAGCCATTGGCCGTTATTAGCGAGTACGTAATCTTTTACGTCATTAAAGCGTTGTTGCTCACCGGTTTGGGTATTCACTAATACTAGATTGTTTTTTAAATCACTTTTTTTCTTAGTGGTCTCTTTTTCAAGTAGGGTAGGCACTTGGGTGAATACGACCCAGTTCGCCATTTTGTTAATTGTAGGGCGAGTGCCTCGCTCTACTTCAGCAATAAGCTTGTTGTTATTTAGCGAGTAGACTTGCCCAGTGGCATTACCACGATAAGGAGTTGCACTTAAAGAGAGGATTTGACCATTTTCAGAAAGCTGTGTGCCTTTTGCAGATTTAAAATCAAATACATCTTTAAATTCTAATGGCTTATTTGCTAAGGCACTGGCGCTCGTTAAGCTGGTAATAAGTGCACAGCCTATAAGAGTGAGTTGTGTTTTCATTATAGATTCTCGTTTTTTAACATTATTTTATTGTAACGAGTTTTAATAACAATTCGAGTAGATACGATAAGTGGTAGCAGGGCAGAGATGAGAGACTAAAAATGAATGGTAAAAGGTAAAAGGTAAAAGGTAAAAGGTAAAAGGTAAAAGGTAAAAGGTAAAAGGTAAAAGGTAAAAGGTAAAAGGTAAAATTTTAGGGCCACGGGATGCGAGGTGTTTGGCATTTGTGAAAAAATAGGAGTGGGAGTGGTTTATTTAATACCTTGTTAGCATCACTAACAAGGTATTACTTCGAATCTTATAACCAAATTTTTTGTAATTCTGGCCATTGTTTTTCAAATTGCTCACTTGGGCGAGCACTAAAATTACTGCGCACAAACTGATTCATTTTACCTTCAACGTAGGCAAGCAAAAAGTTAGCTAGGGTTAACTCATCGCTTTGGAAGTTTTTACCTTCACGTAGCTTACGCTCTCTAAGAATTTGTTTAAATTGGGTTTCTAGTTTTTCAAATAAGCCCTGTACACGCTCACGAAGTCGCTCTTGCTCACCTTGTAGAGCGTCGCCTGTTAATATACGAGTAATGCCAGGGTTTTTCTCAGCAAATGTTAGCAGCAGTAATAGGGTGTTATATACGCGTGCTTTGCTTTCTTTTTCGTTATCTAAAATAAGATTAATACGTGATAGCAGGGTATCTTCAATAAATTCAATTAATCCTTCAAACATTCGCGCTTTGCTCGGAAAATGACGATAAAGAGCGGCTTCAGAAACGCCAACTTCTGCGGCAAGTTTGGCTGTTGTAATACGCTGGCCAGGGCTGGTTTCTAACATTTGTGCGAGTGCTTGCAGTATTTGCTCTTTGCGATTACTTTTTTTTGTCGCAGGCATGAACATTCCTTTTTTAATAGTTATTTTTTCTACATCAACGTGCGATAACACAGCTACCGGCCTAGTGTTTGTGCGGGCAATAACCAGTGAAGCGATATTTTCACGTATTACGTGAAGCTCTGGTACTGCGCAAGCATTAAACTATATTAGCGAAGTAAAATTACACTAAAAGGTCACAAGGCGTCATCATGTTAATGTTTTATTCAGTTTGTTTCCAGCCTTTTTATAATCGTTTGGCAAGCTGCTCGATCACTTTGATGGCTATTTCTGTTTTGCTGGTCTCAGGTAAATCGAGTTGTTCATTTTGCCAGTAAAGAGTGAGTGCGTTACGCTCTGAATTAAAGCCCAAATCACTCTGCGACACGTCGTTTGCACAAATCATATCGAGGTTTTTATTGGTTAGTTTCCCTTTAGCGTAGTTAGCAACATTTTGCGTTTCTGCTGCAAAGCCGACAGTGTAAGGGCGGCTTTGTGTAAGGTTTGCTACTGCTGCTATAACGTCTGGGTTCTTAACTAAGCTAAGAGTGAGTTCATCGCCTTGTTTTTTCATTTTTTGCGTGGCGATATTTGCTGCGCGGTAATCGGCTACAGCAGCGCAACCAATAAAGGCGTCTGATTGAGGTGCGTAATTGAGAGACTCTTGCAATAGCTGCTCAGCACTTTCGATATTAATTAAATTAACCCCTTGCGGTGCCGCAATAGTTACTGGGCCTGAAATTAAGTTAACTTGCGCGCCAAATAATAAAGCAGCTTGTGCTAGTGCATAGCCCATTTTTCCTGAGCTGTGGTTTGATATAAAACGCACTGGATCGAGAGGCTCTCGGGTTGGGCCTGCAGTAATAGTAATGGTTTTACCCGCTAAGAGTTGTGGTTGCGCAGGTTCAATGCATAAACTCACTAACTCATGCGGTTCAAGCATTCGTCCTGCACCTACATCGCCACAGGCTTGCTCACCTTTGCCAGGCCCCCAAACAGCAACGCCACGAGCCTTTAAAGTGGCTATATTAGCTTGCGTAGCAGGGTGCGCGTACATTTGCTGATTCATAGCTGGTGCCACAGCCACTTTTGCAGGAGTTGCGAGTAATAACGTAGTAAGTAGATCATCAGCAATGCCTACCGCCATTTTTGCAATAATATTGCTGGTGGCAGGAGCAACTAAAATTAGATCAGCCCATTTGGCAAATTCAATATGTCCCATTGCAGCTTCTGCTGATGGGTCTAGCAATGAGTCAGACACCACTTCACCACTGACAGCTTGCATCGTTAACGGGGTAATAAAATGCTTTGCTGATTCAGTCATTACAACTTTAACGTCACAACCATGGTCTTTTAAACGTCTTACAAGTTCGGCACATTTGTAGGCTGCAATTCCGCCGCTAATACCCAGCACTATTTTTTTATTTGTTAAATTAATCATGGTTGTTTATCAATTTTATAAGATATGCTGGCTAAAATAACAAATCTTAGGCCTGACAGCTAAGATAAAATGCGTTTTATTGCGCTAATTTTTAATTTTGCATTACAGTTATATGGTACTGACCGTTTTCAAGGATGAACGATGCAATTAACCTCACTCCCTAATTCACTCAGACCGCGAGAAAAGCTGCTAGCAAAAGGCGCTAAGGCACTCTCTGATGCTGAGCTACTGGCTATATTTTTACGTACTGGCTTACCGGGTATGAATGCGATAGAGCTAGCACAACATCTGATCAATGAAAATAGAACCCTGCATAATTTGTTTAATGCCAGCATAGATGAGTTTTGTGCGCAAAAAGGGCTGGGTACAGCTAAATACGTACAGTTACAAGCGGTACTTGAGCTGAGTCAGCGTTATATGCAAGAAGGCTTTGTTCGCGATGCCGTTTTTAACTCCCCTCAAGCTGTTTACGACTATTTAACACTGAAAATGCGAGGCCTGCAGCAGGAGGTGTTTATGGTGTTGTATCTTGATAGCCAAAATCGTTTATTAAAAGATGAAATTTTATTTTATGGTACGATTAACGCCGCCAGTGTGTATCCGCGTGAAGTTGTTAAAGCGGCTTTAAAAAATAATGCAGCGACGGTTATTTTTTCACATAATCATCCCAGCGGTATTGCAGAGCCAAGTCAGGCCGATAAGCTAATTACCAATAAATTGTGCCAAGCGCTGCAATTAGTCGACATAAATGTATTGGATCATATTATTATTGGCGGTGAAAATTGTGTTTCGTTTGCCGAACGGGGACTTATTTAAGTTTATCGCTCGCAGATATGTGCTAAAAATGAGCGGTTTAGTGTGTTTTGGTAAATTAGTTTAATTTAAATGCAGTTTTTACTTTCCCTAAGGGCATTCGATCTTTATAATTAGCCGCTATCAAATTTACACATGAGCTGGTTGGATAAGATCAGTATTTGATCTTTGCCTGTAAAAGCTGTATAAAGAGCGCCCTTCGATTTATCTCTAGGGCACAAATACATGGCCTTAGGGAAAATTAAGCTCGAGCGAAGTTATTGGAGATATATAGACATGTCTAAAGTATGTCAAGTTACAGGTAAGCGTCCAGCGGTTGGTAACCACCGTTCACACGCGAGAAACGCGACTAAACGTCGTTTCCTACCTAACCTACAAACACACCGTTTTTGGGTTGAAAGTGAAAAACGTTTTGTAACATTACGCACTACTACTAAAGGTATGCGTATTATCGATAAAAAAGGCATTGACACGGTTCTTACAGAAATCCGTGCTCGTGGCGAAAAAGTTTAAGGAACTGAATTATGCGCGATAAGATCCGTTTAGTTTCAACTGCTGGTACTGGTTTTTTCTACACTACCGACAAGAACAAGCGTAACATGCCTGAAAAAATGGAAATCAAAAAGTTCGATCCTAAGGCTCGTAAACATGTGATTTTCAAAGAAGCTAAAATCAAGTAATTTAGTTTTCTTTCAGAAATGTAAAAACCCAGCTTATGCTGGGTTTTTTGTTTTTAAAATCCACTCTATTATCCACCGACAATATACTCACCGTAATTGTGTCCATTTAATTAAACCGCTAACTGGCTTTTGTTAAGCACCATAGCTTATTTCTTTAATAACGGTATCAGTTGTTTGTAATACCAATCCGCAATAATACTTAATCATTTTACGGGGCTAAACGTGTCGCAACCTGCGTTAAAAAATTCTCGTTTAGAACAACTAAATAGCAAATTTTTTGCCTAGCTATCAACACGTTTTTCCAGCCTCAAAATAGACCACTTAATTAAGCGAATTGGTATAACCAAAGAAAACATAAAGAGTATTAAATGACTTTACGGGCTAAGCTGTTGGGTGTTGTGTATTTAGAGTGAGATTGTGCGGTGTATAAGCATGTCTGGAGAGGGAACGGGTGTTTTACTATGGCTCGCTAGGGTATAAACTGTAAGTAGCTCTAAGGCTACTTACAGCGCGGTATTTATACTTTAAAGTTCTCTACTGATATTCTTAGTTCTTCGGCTAACTTAGCCACTTCTGAACTTGAAATATTCGTTTGTACAGCACCTTCTGCTGTTTGCTCGGCAATAGCAACAATAGACTCTAAGCGTTCACTGATCTCTTGTGATACTTGTTGTTGTTCTTGTGCTGCTGTTGATATCTCTTCACTGACATTGTGCGCTTGCGATACCGCAAGAGTAATTGAATCCAGTGCACTATTAGCTAAATCACTTTGCTCAACACACGAAACCGCGCGTTCTTTACCTTTTTCCATTGCCTTAACTGCTTCTTCAGCGCCCGACTGTAGTGATTCAATCATAGATTGAATTTCTTGTGTCGACTCTTGAGTTTTACTTGCAAGCGATCTTACTTCATCAGCTACCACAGCAAACCCTCGACCGTACTCACCGGCACGCGCTGCCTCAATCGCCGCATTAAGTGCAAGTAAGTTAGTTTGCTCAGCTATACCACGAATAACGTCTAAAATACTACCAATTGAGGCGCTGTCTTTGTGTAGTTTATTAATAACACTTGATGCTTCATCAACTTCGTAAGCGAGTTGTTCAATGGTTGCTTTATTTTGATTTGAAATACCTTTAACGCGTTCAGCTTCTTTATCGGCATTTTTGATTTCGCCTAGTGCTTGTTGAGCACTGTTGCTCACTGTTTGAGAAGTACTGCTCATTTCAGTGGTTGCGGTTGCCGCTTGCTCTACTTGCGCTTGTTGATTACTAATTGCTTTGCTTGATTCACCGGTAATTGTTGAGGTTTGCTCAGAAGCGGCAGCAAGTTGTGTTGAACGCGAAATAATACCGGTAATTAAGCTGCGTAAGCTATCAATTAAGGTATTACAGCTTTTCGATAATTCACCAAATTCATCTTTTGCGCTGTCATCTAAGCGTTGAGTCATATCACCACTGGCAACAATATCTAGAATGCGGTTAACTTCAGCTAATGGCTTAGTAATACGGTTAACCGTAATAATGGCTACAAGCACAGCGATGATAGTCGCAATGATCATACCTATCCAAGTCCATAAATTAGCTGAGTTTACATCGCTGCGAACGCCTTCTTGCAAAGTAAATGCAACGCCGCTTGCTTGTAATACTAATTCGTCAATTTGGCTAAGTGCTGTTTTAGTGGCTTTTTCCGATTCTTCTAATTCACGTTCAGTTGTGCTGATTGCATCAATAAGGCGTTTTTTATTCGCTGAAAGGCTATCGTTACCTAAGATATTGCTTTCAAGCGTATCTACGTAGCCTTTTAGGTCGTTAAACAAGCCGCTATGGCTTTGCTCTATCGCGGGTTGTATTAATGCAACAGTACGAACGACTTCTTCAAAATAATACACTTGTTCATTTTTAATAATATCGAGCGTGTTAAGCGTTTTAACAGTTAACATATCGGTGCTGCTGGTAACCACAGACATAAAGTTATTTTCAAGGTTATTAGCTGCTTGGTAAGCACGCGGGTGGTTATCTTCTAAGCCATCAATATCAATAATATCAAGTACCATAGAGTTAGCGTCTTCAGCCGCGAGTTCAACAGTTTCTAATTGAGCTTTGAGCTTTTTATTAAGCACTAACTGAGTGTTTTTGTCTTTCAGCAGACTCTCTATAATGTTTAAAAAACTTAAGTAGGTTTTTTCAACGTCAAGGCTGCTCTTATTTAATTGTGGGTCATCTTTTACTACCTGTTGTAGTTCGCGATGTAACTTATCAAATAATTGTTTTTGTTCTTCTATTTGTGCTTTTATTGGCGCTAGCTCTTGAGCAGATGAAGTGTGAAAACTGGCTTGAGCAGCTTTACTCATCAAAATAAATTCAGCTTGTAATTGAGCGCTCTTGTTTAATGCCGGAAGCGATAGCTGATTAACTTTTTGAGTTGAACGATCTATATTTGCTATTTTTATTAAAGAGTTACCGCCAATAATTAAAAGTAATAAAGTGATAAATATAAAACCACCCCAAATACGTTGACTCACTGTTAGATTCATATGGTTTTCCATTCAAAAATACGTCTATTAAAACTTATCGGCGCTTTCAACAATAAGTTAAGTAATTAAAAATAATTAATTTTTACTGTTAATAGTTAGTTGCTAAATTTACCGTGAAACTTCATCACACACTAAGCATACATAATTCAACTATTCGACTATGGATATAAAATAATACAAGGCAATTCTCCTCGTCCTTAATTAGATTAAGGGAGTGTTGCTATTTTTTACACTTAGTTGTGAATGGTTTGTAATTATGCAATTTAACATGCACTCTTAAACTTAACAGATGTATTAACTTTTTTCAGTTTATTTAGACAAAAGTTGTGATTTTTCTGAAAATTTTTGTTTGCTTTGTAAATCTATTAAGGTCATTGAGCCGCCCCAGACGCAACCTGTGTCTAGAGCGTACAGGTGTTTGTAGGGAGTTTGACCTTCAAGGGCAGCCCAATGACCAAAAATAAGGTCATGTTGAGCGTTAACGATTTTAGGGTGAGAAAACCAAGGAATTAATGAGTAGCTATTGGCTGTTGCTTCTTTTGCATTAAAATCAAGCAAATTATCAGGCGTAATAAAGCGCATACGGGTGAAATAATTAACGATATAGCGAAACTTTGCAGCGTCATCGAGCTGCTCACTCCATGAAAGTGGGTGAGGCTTATACATGTTTTTTAAGAAGTATTGAGCGTTGTCAGCACCATAGCATTGCTGCGCAAATTGGGCGTGCTGAATGGCTTGCTCGCATGACCAATCAGGATTAAGTCCTGCGTGAGAGATAAAACAATCATACTGCTCTAAATAAAGAGCTAAAGGCTGAGTTAGTAAAAACGCGATGTAGTCGGGGAGTTTACTGCTGTTGAACAGTGTCGTTAGTTTGTCTTTAGGGTTGGGTGCAACATTGTTTAAATAACAGGCAATCATGTGTAAGTCATGATTGCCTAATGTGACGCTAACGCTGTCTTGATGTTGATAAATATAATCAAGGCACGCTTTGGAGTCTGGGCCGCGAGCAACAATATCACCTACTAGGTAGAGGTGGTCTTTGCTGGGGTTAAAGTCGACTTGCTTTAACAATAAATTAAATTCGTTAAAGCAGCCTTGTAAATCACCTATTGCGTAGTCAGCCATTAGTCGCTGTTTTAATCAGTGTAAGATATTAGGGCAAGCTAAACGGAACACATTTATGGGTGCTTCAAACTCAGCACCAAACTCGTTTCGTAAAGTGTAATGCCCTTGCATGGTGCCTACGGGAGTATCTAATATTGCACCACTGGTGTATTTGTAACTTTCACCAGGGGCTATATCTGGGGTTTCACCCACCACACCTTCGCCTTGCACTTCTACTTCTTTACCGTTGGCATCGGTAATTAACCAATAGCGGCTAAGTAGTTTTGCACTACATAAACTGTGGTTTTTTATAGTAACGGAATAAGCAAATACAAATTTATCAAGTTCAGGTTGCGATTGCTCTTCTACATAAAATGTTTCTACAGATACCTTTACAGGTGATCCCATATTACTGCTTGTTGTCATAAATCCAGTTAGCTATATCAATAAATTGTTGTAACGACAGGCTCTCAGCACGCAAGGTAATATCAATGCCAATGCTGGTTAACTCTTCAGCGGTTAAAAGGTTGCCTAGGCTATTGCGCAGTGTTTTACGACGTTGATTAAACGCTTCTAAACAGACTGTATTTAGTATTTTAACGCTTTTAGCTGTGCGCTGTTCTGCCTTTTTAGGGATTAGACGAATAACCGCAGAATCTACTTTAGGTGCAGGTTTGAAGCACTCAGGCGGTACTTCTACTACAGGCATCGCATTACAGTAGTATTGAGTCATTACACTCAAGCGGCCAAAGGTTTTGCTGCCTGGGCCTGCAACCATGCGTTTTACCACTTCTTTTTGCAGCATAAAGTGCATGTGCTCAATATGATCGGCAAATTCAAAAAGGTGAAACAACAAAGGAGTAGAAATGTTGTACGGTAGGTTACCAAATACTTTTAGCTTTTTGTCGTCTTTAACTAGGCTTGCAAAATCAAACTTCATTGCATCGCCTTGGTTTACGGTTAATTTGGGCCCTAAAAAAGGGTGTTCAATTAAACGTTGGGCTAAATCTTTATCTAGCTCAACAACCGTTAAATGGCCACTTAAATCGGCTACAGGCTCAGTAATAGCGCCAAGGCCTGGGCCAATTTCGACTAAATTATCTTGCGGCTTGGGATCAATAGCGGTGACAATTTTATCGATGATTGATTCATCGAATAAAAAGTTTTGGCCAAAACGTTTACGGGCGCGGTGTCCTAAATGTACTTTATCGGTCATTGATTCTGTGCTTTTTCATGGGCGAGCTTAATTGCTTCGCGGATCGCTAATTCAAAACTGCCAACATCAGCATCGCCTGTACCGGCTAAATCAAGCGCAGTACCGTGGTCGACTGAAGTGCGGATAAATGGAAGGCCAAGAGTTATATTCACTGACTTACCAAATCCTTTGTATTTTAGCACAGGTAATCCCTGATCGTGATACATAGCCAGTACTGCATCGGCTTCATTTAGGTATTTATCTTGAAATAATGTATCTGCTGGTAAAGGACCGATTAAGTTCATCCCTTCAGCTCTTAGTATGTCAAGTGTAGGCGTTATCGTGTCGATTTCTTCGCGGCCTAAATGGCCATCTTCACCAGCGTGCGGGTTTAAGCCACAGACTAAAATACGCGGTTGCTCAATACCAAACTTGGTTTTTAAGTCATGATTAAGAATATTAGCCACTTTAACCAGTCGCTCTTGGGTAATAGCACGAGCAACATAAGCAAGCGGGATATGTGTTGTTACTAATGCAACTCGCAGCCCTTCGGTAGCCAATAACATAACAACATCAGCGGTGCCCGACTGTTGAGCAAAGTACTCAGTGTGGCCACTAAAAGAAATACCGGCTTGGTTAATAATACCTTTATGAACAGGGCCAGTAACAACGGCATCAAAAGTGCCGTCCATATTCTTCTCACTGGCGATACGCAGTGTATCTAGTACGTATTGACCGTTTGCGTCATTTAGCACACCCAGTTCAACTGACTCGGCTAAATCAATCTGTTTTATATATAAGCTGCCAGCCGCTGTAGGCATGGCTTCGGCGCTTTCATCAAATTCAATTAACTTAATGTTTAAACCTAAATGTTTAGCGCGCTGCTTTAGTAGCGATGCATCTGCAATTGCAACTAGCTGTGCATCCCAGCTGTGCTGTGCCAGTTTTAATAGCAAGTCAGGGCCAATGCCAGCAGGCTCACCAGGGGTTACCGCAATTCTTAAGGTCATAATTATTCGTCTGTTGGGAAAATTTCAACATGGGCTTGTTCGCGCATTTCTTGCTGCCAGTTAAAGCTTTCTTCTTTAAATTTACGATTAAACAACATGCCATGTGCACGATTACGTTTAGCTTGCTCGGTTTTATCAGCAACGCGTGTATCTAATAACTGTACAATGTGCCAACCATACTGAGTTCTAAATGGTTCGCTGATTTCGTTTTGATCAAGAGATAGTAATGTATCTCTAAACGCAGGTACGTAGGTAGTTGGATCAGTCCAGTCGTATTGTCCGCCTTTAAGTGCTGAACCTGGATCTTGCGAGTGCTCTTTAGCTAGTTCTGCAAAGTCAGCATTTCCAGCACGTAAATCCTTAACAAAGCCAGTTAGCATAGTGCGGGCTTTTTCTTCGCTTAAAATAATTGAAGGTTTAATAAGAATATGACGAGATTTAACTTCTGTGGTTTCTACTACTTGGCGACCACGTACGTCTTGCACCTTAATAATGTGAAAACCTGCGCCAGAGCGAAGCGGGCCAATAATCGCATCTTTCTTTTGACCTTTTACAGCTTCTGCAAATAAAGATGGCATTTCGTTAATGCCCATCCAGCCTAATTGACCTCCCTCAAGCGCTTTTGAGCCACTTGATGAAGAAATAGCAATACGCTTAAATTCTTGGCCGTCTTGCAGCAGTTCAATTACTTTGTCTGCGCGTGTTTTTGCAGAGCTTACGTCGTCTGCACTTGCCCCGCTTGGAATATCGATAAGAATATGACCAATATCGTATTCTTCGGCATTTTGGCCTTGGCTATCCATAATTTTTAGTAAGTTATCAATTTCTTGGTCACTTACATATATACGGCGGTCTACGTTTGCACGCGTTACTTGTTGCGTGGTTATCTCTTTACGAATTTCTTCACGGTAAGCTTGAAAGCTCTCACCCGACGCTTCAATAGTGCGACGTAAATCAGCAATTGTACCGCCTTGCTCTTTGGCCATGTTGGCAAGTGTTTGGTCAAGCTGGCTATCTGAAATCTCTAAGCCCATGCGCTCAGCCATTTGCATCATTAGCGTTTGATTAACTAAGCGCTCAATTGCTTGTACACGTAGTGTTTCGTCTTTTGGTAGCTGTTGATTTTGTTCTTCTGCTTGCTTTTTAACACGATCAACAATGGTATCTACTTCACTTTTTAAAATAACGCCTTGGTTTACAATACCAATCACTTTATCTATTTCGACCGGTGCGGCGAATGCACTTTGGCATAAGCTAAACGTTAAAACTGCTGATGTTAATAATTTTTTTAAATTCATATTCTTTTTACTACTCTTACTAATAGTACTGTTGTAATGCTAAAGGCGACTAGATTGATATAGTTATTTGTAAATTTTTACTATACAAAATGCAGCTTAGTCATTAAGAAAATACGGCCTACGATAACCAAAAATACCTTGTTGTAATAATTTTTGAGCATCATAACGGCTTTTACTACCAAGCCCTTTTAATACAAAATTCAAACGAATGCTCGAATCAAAAGTGGCTTGGGGTTGTCCAATTGACTGATTTAAATCAGTTTCAATTTGGCGGTGGCCAGTAATTTGGAACGCCCAACAGCACGATTCATACTGTAATCCACTAAATACTTCAATACTGCGGTTATTATCAAGGTCGCGATGGTAACTTGCAATAAATTGCCATTCGTCACTAATAGGGATACTTGTAAATAAGCCCGCTTGTTCGATTGTATTTCCTGAGACATCATTTGCATAGCGATGGTTCAATTGAACCAGCTGATTATCGTCACCTTTATAATCTAAGGTTAAATTTGACTGGATAATTTGCTTGCCATCCGTGTCGTACTGAATTCCACCCGATAAATACCAGCGGCGATGCCAATGTAACATGGTTTGCGCTGCAAACAAGGCATTGTAGTTACTGTCGCTATTCAGCCCTTGCTCTGTGGGCTTGGCTGAATCACTTAAATAAAATATTTGGCCAGCACTGAAATTAAATACTTCTTCATTTTTATTATCAAATAAACGGGTGGTTGCCCCAAGCGTAAACTGATTTGCAGCGGCAATACGGTCAACACTTGAAAAACGCGCATCTCTAAATAAGCCAAAAAAGTCATCTTGTAATTTAGTGGTATCGTATAAGCCAATGTCAGACTGATCTTTGTTAGGCGTATATAAATACTGAATTTGTGGCTCTAAGGTTTGAATACCATCGTCGATAAAAATTGAGGTATCACGCTCAAAGTTAAGCTGAGAATATAAGCGCACTTTTGGCAATGTGCGCGAAACATTATCGCTATACTGTGTACCCTGTAAATCACCGTCTTGTTTATAGTTAGTTTGCAATAAGCTCACTTCAGATAAAAACGACCAGGCATACTCTTTGTAATCAAAGCGTGCTTTAGGTTCTATATGCACGCGAGTTGCTTGATCAATAACCGCTGAGCTATTAGTAAAGTGGCTCAGCTCCCCTGAAACAGTAAAATCGAAGTAATCAATTTTCCACGGCGTAGTTTGTGTAAAGCTAACTTGCGGTAAGGCTGTATATGACTCTAAGTGGTCACCGAGTACTTCAAAGTTTTGTATTTTTATATCAGTACGCCACATCTCGCCCATGTGAGTTAGTGAGCCGGTACGATAAAGCTGAGTATCGGTTTTACTTGCATAAGTTGAGTTTAAATCAGTGAGGTAGTTATCATCACTGACATTGGTAATATCAATACTGGCTCGCCAGTCTTCGCCTATATAGCTTTTTTGTTGCCAATGAAACAAAAAACGCTCGTCAAGCTCAGGCTCTGAGTCATCTTTATTTAAGTATTCGACAGCCACTAAACCTTGGTGTTCTGGAGTTAGATATCTAAATTCAGTTTGTAGCTGTAAACCTTTACGTGACATATAACGCGGCGTAATGGTTGCATCATAGTTTGGAGCAATATTCCAATAATAAGGCGTAATAGTCTCTAACCCATAACGATCTGAACTTGAAAAGCTGGGCGTTAATAAGCCTGACTTACGGCGCTCATCGAGTGGGAAAGTAAAATAAGGTAAATAGAGTACTGGCGTGTCTAAAATACGTAGCACCGCATTGTAGGTTTCACCCCAGCCTTCTTCTCGTGATAAATTAATTTCGTCGGCTTCAATAGCCCACACAGGCGTATTACCTGGGCAAGCAGTAAAGCTTGCATTCATCAGCATTAAGCCAGACTTGTCGATGGTGAGTTTTTCCGCGCCGCCTTTGCCTTGCTGTTGTGTTAGGCTGTATTGTGCGCCTAATAAGCTAAAGGCTGAGTTATTTAAATCGGCGTTTAAGCCCGCACTTTGAACTTTGCTCACATAATCGCGATAGGTAATAGGGCCGGTGGCATTGAGTAAGCCGCGTTGTTTATCAATCAGTGCTGATTGTGCGGACAAACTCATGTTAACGGTGTTAATATCAACATTACCAGTAAATTCAGCGCTTTGTGTGCCTAAAAGCTCAACGTCATCAGCGCTGATATCAACCGTTCCAAGCTCAAGGCCAGCTAGCGGTTGCCAAGCTCTGGTTTGCATTGAAGTGCCACAAAAGTTGTGTGTCAGTTCAGTTTCGGCAAGCGATGGTGCGCTCAGTACGCTTAGCATCAAAATGCCCCAGGTTTTGCTCATTTATCGACCTTTATGCTCTGTGATTAGTTACAAGCTATACATAATAAAGGAAAACAATAGCAAAGTAATTAGTGAAAAATAGATAGCTTATAAAATGACACGTTTTGAGAGTTTACAACAGTTTATTAATACTCACTTTAGTGAGCAATCTTGCGCGCTTAATGCAATAACTGCAGATGCCAGTTTTCGCCGTTATTATAGGTTAAACGCTGAAAATAAAAACTTTATTGTGATGGACTCAGATCCAAAAAAAGTTAACAACGTCCCTTATATTGCATTAAATAAGGTGTTTTCTGAGCAGGGGTTTTTATTACCATCCATTATTCATAGTGACGAGCAGCAAGGTTTTTTTATTTTAAGTGATTTGGGTAACACCCATTTAGCTGACTTGCTTGATGATGCCAATCGCAGCGAGCATTACCAGCAGCTGATCAGTTTAAGTGCCAAGTGGGCTAAAACGCCTAAAGCTCCGTCAATGAATCCGTATGACCATGACTTTATTGCACTTGAGCTGGATATTTTTAAAAATTGGTTAGTTAATGATTTTATTAGTACAGAGCTCAGCGCTGAGCAACAAAATATATGGCAAACAAGTGCTGCGCTGCTAATCAATACACTGCTTGAACAACCCACAGTGACTATGCATCGCGATTACCACAGCCGTAATATTATGCGCTGCGAGCAGCAATGGGCAATTATTGATTATCAAGACGCGGTACAAGGTCCGTTATGTTATGACTTAGTCTCGCTTTTAAGAGATTGTTATTTTAAATTGCCCAACGACGAGCTGACTCATTTACTTGAGTTTGGTTATGACGAATTTAAGCGCCAAAGTTTAATAACTAACGAGTCATTCGCACAATTTAAGTATTGGTTTGATTTAACCGGCTTGCAGCGCCATTTAAAAGCAGCGGGTATTTTTTGTCGCTTGTATTTACGGGATGGCAAAAAAGGTTACTTAGCGAATATACTACCGACACTAACTTATATTGTTGAAGTGGCGGCAGAGTACCCAGAGCTTAGTGATTTGTCTGATTGGGTAAAAAGTTACGTGGTGCCAAAGGTACAGCAGCGGTTAAAAGAGGAACAATTATGAAGGCCATGATTTTAGCTGCTGGACGCGGTAAACGTATGATGCCGCTCACCGCACAGTTGCCAAAACCTATGTTATGTGTAGCAGGTAAACCGCTAATTGAGCATCATATTATGCGCTTAAAAGCGGCTGGTATAACGCAAATTGTGATTAACCTTGCGTGGCAAGGAGATAAAATAAAAACCTACTTTGCAGATGGCAGTGCATGGGGTGTAAGTATTACCTATAGCCAGGAAGTAACTGGCGGGCTTGAAACTGCAGGCGGTATTATTCAAGCACTTCCTTTATTAGGTGAGTCATTTATTGTTATTAATGGTGATGTTTACAGCGACTACGATATTAGTGCATTAATGCAGCTGCATTTACAGCCAAAAGAAGCGCACATTGTATTGGTTGAAAATCCTGCGCATAACCCAGAGGGTGATTTTACCCTAAGCCACTTACCTAATAGTGAACAGCGCTATACCTTTTCTGGAATTGGCCGTTATCAGGCTGATTTCTTTGAAGGGCTGGCCCCAGGTATCCGCCCGTTAGGGCCTTTACTGCGTGAAAAATTAAATGAACATTTAGTCTCCACTGAACTCTATATTGGCCAATGGGACGATATAGGTACACCAGAGCGTTTATCGACTCTTAACCAACAATTAGCGCCATAAGCTAAATATAAAACACTAGAGGTAAGTTTCAAAATGTGGGGAAAAATTCTCGGTTTCTGTTTTGGTTTTATGTTTGGCAAAATATTTGGCGCCATTTTAGGCTTATACCTAGGTCATATGTTTGATAAAAGCCTAAAGAAAGACTTTGATCAGGCTGGCGGCTTCTCTAACCTTTTTAAGGGCGATGATGTTAACGAACGCCAAGCACTGTTTTTTTCTAGCTGCTTTGCAGTAATGGGGCATATTGCCAAGTCAAATGGACGAATAAGTGAAACCCATATTAAAGCTGCGACGCTATTTATGGATGAAATGGGCTTAAAAGGCGAAGAACGCCGTGAAGCTCAACAAGCGTTTCAATCAGGTAAAGATAGCGACTTTTCTCTCAAAGACACGGTTTATGACTTTAAAGAACGTTTTGCTAAACGTTACGATTTACTGCAGTTATTTTTAGAAATTCAAATACAAATGGCGTTTTCTGATGGCGTGCTTGCCGCACAAGAAAAGCAATTATTACAAGAAGTCAGCAAACAGTTGGGTGTATCTAAAGCGCACTTTGCGTTTGTGCTAAAACGTTACCAAGCTGAGTTTAATTTTAGGCAGCAACAACAGCGCTTTAGACAGCAGCAAAGTCAAAGTAGTAGTTACCGAGAAGGCTCAGGACATCATGTACCGCCAAGTAATGATATGAATCGCTCGCAGGCATTGGCCTTATTGGGATTAAATAAAGACGCGTCGCAACGTGATATTAAAGTAGCGTACCGAAAGCTTATGGCTCAGCACCATCCTGATAAACTGGTATCGCAAGGTTTACCTAAGCACATGATGGAAGTGGCAGTTAAAAAAAGCCAAGATATTCAAGCTGCTTACGAGTATTTAAAAAAGGCGGCGTAAAAAACCGTCTATTTCTTTGCTTAAGCGTGCATGTTGCTGCGGCGCATCGCGTAATCCAAATAGCTGGCGCTGGCGGTAATCAAACTTTGCATTACGGTTAACCCAACGCTGACGGTTTTTAAGGTTCATTAAAATATCATTACTGTCTGTAGCAAAATAAATATCCAACAAAGCAGGGGTGACCAAGGATGTTATTTGGCTTAACTTGGCATTGCGCTTTGTGTTAGGAAGGTAACTACTCAAACTAATGAAGGCGTTTATTTTTAAGTCTGCAAATTCAGCGTAGTGCTCCAACAACACCCCAGCACTAGTGCCTTGTGCAATAACAACAATATTGTCAGACTCCATTGCTGCCTGCTGATACAAAGCTTCGTAGCGAGCGAGCAGTTTTAACTTGTAGTTATCCACGACCTCGGTATTTACTTGCTCAACATAGTCGGCATGATGAGGCTGTTTTTGTGTGCTGGTGTCAGGCTCATTATTTGTGCCCACAGAATCATTAATCGTTTTTGCTGTGTCATCTTGGGCTGCTTGCCAATCTATATCAGGAACTGTCATCGCATAAGAAGTGTACCCATGATTATTCAGCTCTTTACGCAAAAAGTTCATGCCGGAATTGTTTGTGGGCGTTGATTGCCAGTCAGGAATGAGTATGACTACCCCTCTAAAGTCGGCGCTCATATATTCACTGTATAAAGTTAAAAACTCAGTATCACCAACTAAAATAGACTTTACTTCATCACTTTGGGCTAGGCGAGAGATATCCGCATCAATATTTTTTGAAAAGGGAGGAGGAGCGATATACTCAGCACTAAGCACTTGAAAACTGATTAATGCACAGCCAAGCGAAAGAGTAGTAATAATGACTTTAAACATCTGCGTAATAAACATAATAAGCTTTTAATTTAAATCTTATTTATGTATCGGCGTAGCACTCTTAAAGTTTAGCTATTTACTGCAAATAACTAAAAGATTAATCTGTATTAAAAGTCGGGTTCAGCTTCAAAAGTAAGTACTTGCTCCGTTACAGGGTGTTTGAGTTGTAGCATTTGTGCATGCAGCTGTAGGCGAGGAGCCGCAGCAAGTGCGTCTTTGTGGGCATATAAACGATCGCCTAAAATAGGGTGGCCTAAGCTTAGCATATGTACTCGCAGCTGGTGGGAACGCCCTGTAATCGGAGTAAGCTCTACACGGGTTGCCTGTGCTTCACGTTCAAGCACTTTAAAATGCGTGAGTGAAGGTTTGCCATTGTCGTGATCAACCATTTGCTTAGGACGGTTCGGCCAATCACAAATAAGCGGTAAATCAACGGAGCCGGTTTCACTTTCAAGTTGCCCATAAACTCGCGCAATGTAACGCTTTGCCGTTTCACGCTCTTGAAATTGAATACTTAAATGGCGGTGAGCGGCTTTGTTCATTGCCAAGCAAAGTATCCCTGAGGTAGCCATATCTAAACGATGAACAATTTTAGCCGTAGGAAAAACACGGTTGACGCGATTAATTAAGCTATCGGCATGTTTTGGGTCTTTACCTGGTACGGTGAGTAACTCGCTAGGCTTATTTACAATAAGTAAATCATCGTCTTGAAACAGTATAGTTAAATACGGGCTCATAGGGGGATTGTAATTAACTAACACGGCAGACCTCAGTGATTTTGAAGTGCGCTATTTTAGTGGAGCGAGCGCAAAGGCTCAAGTAAAAAGCGCGATATAAATATCGCGCTTTTTTCGATGCACACGTTAGTTGATCTTTAACTAACGACTGACAGCTTATAGCTAACAGCTAGATTCCTTAGTGCGAAACCACAATTAAACGAATGGCATCGAGTTTTAACTGCGCTTTTTCAATATGTGCGGTTAGCTCATTGCGTTGTTTATCGTAAAAGGTAATTTCTTCTTGGCGAATATTTGGGTTTATTTGTTTAAGTGCCTCTAAACGCTGCTGCTCTTCGCTTAACGATGTTTGCATTTTAGTTAATGACTCTGCACGAATAACATCCAGCTTTTGTTGAGCCATGTCTTTTGCTGTGTTGATCATTGGATGAACCGCACTTTGTAATGCACCGGCTAATTTACTTGCTGTTTGGCGACCTACCGCAGATAACTGTTGATTAAAGCCATCAAAGCCAACGTTTTCGCCTAAGTTATTACTGCTCTTATCGAGTAAAATACGAATAGGCGTAGGCGGTAAAAAGCGGCCCACTTGCAGTACTTTTGGTGCCATTGCTTCGGCAACAAAGATTAGCTCAACAAAGAATGTTCCTGGTGGTAACTTTTTGTTTTTAAGTAACGCCACTGACGCACTACCAAAGTCATCATCGCAAATCATGTCCATAGTGCCTTGCACCATAGGATGATCCCAACTAATAAAGTGAACATCTTCTTGTGAAAGAGCGGTATCACGGTCAAATGTTACCGTCATGCCATCTTCTTTTAAAGCAGGGAATGACGCGTTAAGCATATGCTCAGTGGGTTTTAAAATAATGGTGTTTTCACCTTTATCTTCTTGGCTTACGCCAAAGGTGTCGAACACATTGATCATGTAACTTGGTAGCTCAAACTGATTATCGAGTTTTTCAATGTCAGCTACAAGTGAATCAGCAGCGCCTTGCCCTGATGAATGCAGTTCTAGTAGGCGATCTCGGCCACTTTCCATTTGCTTACGTAATACTGCATTCTTTTGTGCTACTTGCTCAAGCAATGGGTCTAGCTCATCTTCGTCACAATTATGAGCTGCAATATATTCAAGTAAGTCTTCGCTAAACTCTTTATACAATAACTGTCCTGTGGTTGAAGTGCTTTCAAATGCATCTAGGCCTTCGTTGTACCAACGTAATAACACTTCCTGAGCCGTATTTTCAAAGTAAGGCACATGAATGTTCACATCTTGTGTTTGTCCTATGCGGTCTAAGCGACCAATACGTTGCTCAAGTAAATCTGGGTTGAGCGGTAAATCAAACAACACTAAATGATGTGAGAATTGGAAGTTACGGCCTTCTGAACCAATTTCAGAACACAATAATATTTGAGCATTATCGTATTCATCGGCAAAGAATGCCGCGGCGCGGTCTCGTTCAATGATCGACATGCCCTCGTGGAAAACCGAGGCTTTAATTGCTTCGCGTTCACGTAATATTTGCTCAAGGCTGATTGCGGTTTCGGCTTTAGCGCAAATGAGTAATACTTTTTCACGTTTGAGAGTTTTTAGCGTTTCGATTAGCCAATCTACACGGGGGTCAAATAAACCCCAGCTGGCGCTTTCACCTTCAAACTCTTGAAATATTTTTTCAGGGAAAAGTGCACGTTGTGCACTGAGTTCAGCATTTTGAATGCCGCTCATATTACCTAGTACAGTCATTGCTGTTTTGTATTGCTTAGGTAAAGCCATAGGGTAGGCGTGTAATTTACGACTTGGGTAACCATCAATACCACTGCGACTATTTCTAAATAAGATGCGCCCAGTACCGTGACGGTCTAAAAGCATATTTAAAATTTCTTTACGTGCTTCAAGGTCGCCTTGTTGTGCTGTTTCAAGAATATCGGTGATATCCGTTTCTTTTAATAGCTCAATCAAGGTTGCTTTAGCGTTATCATCTAATGATTGCTCTTGCAGTAGTTGGTTAGCAGCTTCGGCTACATCTTTGTAGTTTGCTTCTTCTTCTTTAAATACGTCGTAGTCGTAAAAGCGATCAGGGTCGAGCAGTTGTAAGCGTGCAAAGTGGCTACGATGACCCAGTTGGTCTGGCGTTGCTGTTAATAAAATTAACCCCGGAATGTCTTGGCTCAGCTCAGCCATACGTTGATATTCGGCACTAGGTTTATTGTTGTTAATGCTTAAATGATGGGCTTCATCAATGACTAATAAGTCCCAGTCGGCCAACGTAGCTTGTTCAAACCAACGTTTTTTCTTAGTTAAAAACTCAAGGCTGGTAAGCACCAGTTGCTCGGTATCAAATACGTTAGGTGAATCAGCAAACGCTTCGTCGCAGCGCTCTTCATCAAAAATAGAAAAACGTAAATTAAAACGGCGTAGCATTTCTACTAACCATTGGTGCTGCAAGTTCTCAGGTACCACAATGAGCACACGGCTGGCGCGACCAGTAATAATTTGTTGATGTAAAATCATGCCAGCTTCGATGGTTTTACCCAAACCTACTTCATCAGAAAGTAATACACGTGGCGCAAAACGTTTACCTACTTCTTGGGCAATATAAAGCTGATGCGGAATAAGGTTGGCACGTTGGCCAATTAAACCTTTAATAGGTGACTGTTGGCGTTCAAATTGGTGTAACCAAGTTTGGTAGCGCAAAGTGTATCGATCAAAGCGGTCTACTTGGCCTGCAAATAAACGGTCTTGTGGTTTATTAAATTTAATAAAATGGTCTAAAAAGGTTTCTTTTAATTGTACTTTTTCACCGTTATCAATACGTTCACCGTGATAGCACAGTAACTCGCCTTGTACTTCAATTGACTCAACTTGTAATTCCCACTCCTCAACGCTTCGGATCACATCACCAGGATTAAATGCTACGCGGGTTACCGGAGCTTCTGCAGAAGAATAAACACGGTTTTCACCACTGGCAGGAAATAAAATGCTGACCTGGCGGCCATCAATGGCAACAACGGTGCCCAATCCTAAATCTGACTCTGTATCACTGATCCAACGCTGACCTAAGGAAAAATTCATGTATGTCTCGTCTATGAAGAAAAAGGCGGCTATGTTACCTGTTAGATAACACCACTGCAAGGCGCTATTTGCCTGACTTTTAATTAATTTTATAAGTGTGAATTATTCCTATCTATAAGCACTGATTAGTGCGCCGATTTTGTAGGAAATTCAAACTAAATGATATTTGTCATAAAACAGACTTTTATGACAAATAGACTAAACTCAAATTATACCTAAGTAATTAATCAAGTTTATTAGTCACACTGATTAGTTTATTGGGTATAGCATAAAAATCATAAAACGTAAGGAAAGTGCTATGGAAAAAGCTTCGAACCTTGATAGTAAAATGTATGTGCTAGATACCAATGTATTGCTTCATGAACCCCTCGCGTATTTGTCATTTCAAGAACACCAAGTGGTTATTCCAATGACTGTATTGGAAGAGCTTGATCACATTAAAGATAGAAAACACGATGTAAGTCGCGATGCCCGAGTGGCCATTCGTGGACTTGATGGAGTGCTCAGCCAGGCCTCTCCCGAGCAAATGTTACAAGGGGTTGCGCTACCAAGTAATAAACAAGGGGGATTAACGGGAAGCTTACTGATTGTAAATGACCATTTATTTGCCGATTCTATTTCCGGCTTACCGGGCAATGAAAACGACCACCGCATTATTAATTGCGCGGTGCATTTACAAAATCAGCACAGTGATAAAAAAGTCATACTGGTTACTAAAGATATCAACATGCGCTTAAAAGCCAAAGGGGCGGGGCTTAAATATGTTGAAGATTACCGTACCGATCAGCTTATTGACGATATCGCCTTACTTACCAGCGGCTATAAAAAAATTACTGGTGATTTTTGGCAGCATGTTGGCGAGTGTAACACTGAGCAACACGGGCGTGAAACAGTCCATCATATCCCTAAAGATTTAATCCCAGATGTGTTTTGTAATGAGTATTTACTTGATGATGGCGATCAGTTTGCCGCTAGAGTCAAATCTTACGATGGTGAGCATATTACCATTAAAGATATTGGTGCAGAGCGACTAATGCATCAAAGCGCCTGGGGAATAAAGCCAAAAAATATTTACCAAGCAATGGCACTAGATGCACTGCTCGATACTTCTATTGAACTTGTTATTTTAACCGGCCCTGCGGGATGTGGTAAAACCTTACTCGCGCTTGCTTGTGCACTGGAAATGGTGATAGAAAAAGGTGTTTACGATAAAGTGATTGTAACCCGAAACACCCCTGAAATTGCGGAATCGATTGGCTTTTTACCTGGCACCGAGGAAGAGAAAATGGCGCCTTGGCTGGCTGCAATAACTGATACCTTAGAAGTGCTGCATAAAGGAGATGAGAACCCTGTTTCAAGCCGTAATTACATTATGGAAAAAGCCAATGTTCAGTTTAAATCGGTGAACTTTATGCGTGGGCGAAGCATTCAAAATGCGGTGGTGATTTTAGATGAAAGCCAAAACTTAACGGCTTCTCAGCTCAAAACCATTATTACCCGTTGTGGTGAAGGAACTAAACTTATTTGTACCGGAAATTTAGCACAAATAGACAGTAACTATTTAACCGCGGTTACCTCTGGACTTACCTATATTGTGGAGCGATTTAAGCACTTTGAAGGCGGCGCTACTGTTAATCTTAATGGTGTAGTAAGAAGTCGACTAGCGTCATTTGCAGAGGAGAATTTATAAGTGTTCTTTGGCTCGATAATCTACTATTTTATTATCGAGCCAAAAATTAAGTATTTAATCTAGCTGATTCATCGGTTTATTAAAGCGCTTAATTACACGTCAACAGTTTGACGTTTAATTAATACGTATGCCTAGCTTGTCAAATATCTACTCATCGATCTTCAGAAAAAAGATATGAATTTATTTAAAGCTATGCCAGGTCTATTTAAGTTCATTACTTGTTCATATCTCGTTAGGCATTTTTGATAAATAATAAGCTTTGACTGTATTAAACAGTAATTGATACATTCTTTTTATAGGAGCGTACGTTATTAAATGTGAAGGGGTAACCATACTAGTGAAATGGTACGCTTAGTGCATAGTTTAAAAGGGATAGCAGGAAATTTAGGTTTTAACCGATTATTATTGTGTGCTCAACACACTGAGCAAGTATTAAAAGCGGATGGCAAGCACGCTGCAGCTGCAATTAAATAATTAATAATACAGTTAGAGCGAGTGCAAATTTATATAAAAAGTTTAGATGTAAGCAATGATAAATAAAGCAAAAATATTAATTGTAGATGACGATGCGCTTAACCGAATCATTTTAGAAAGAACTTTAAGTGATGAGCATGAGGTTTACTTAGTGGCAAGTGGCGAAGAGGCGTTGACATTTGTTAAGCATACGCAGGTAGATTTAATTATTTTAGACATCATGATGCCTGGCATGAATGGTTACGACGTGCTGGTGGAACTTAAAGAAAGTAGCCTTAGCCATGCGATCCCCATTATTTTTATCTCAGCGAACAGCTCTCATGAAGACGAAGCAAAAGGTTTAGAATTAGGCGCAATGGATTACATTGCAAAGCCATTTTGTGCCTCAATTGTTAAAGTGCGTGTACGCAATCAACTACTTATTAAGCAAAAAAACGATTTATTAGAAATGCTTGCGTCTATTGATGGTTTAACAGAAATACCTAACAGACGTTATTTAGATGAAAATTTAGAGCGAGAGTGGCGAAGAAGTAAGCGTAATAACTCTTCCATGTGTGTATTGCTTATCGATATTGACCACTTTAAGCGCTATAACGATTGTTACGGTCATCGTGCTGGCGATGAGTGTTTAAAAGCTGTGGCGCAAACTCTAGCGGCGCAATGTGAGCGCGGCAGTGATTTTGTTGCCCGTTATGGTGGTGAAGAGTTTGTAGCCGTATTACCAGAAACCAATCAGCAAGGGGCTATTGCATTTGCTAATAAGTTACGTGAAGCCATTAATGATTTGAATATAGAGCACAACGCATCGTTAAATGCTTCACACATTACTATTAGCATTGGTATTGCCTCAAGTGAGAGCAGTCAAGCATACACAGAGAAGGCATTGCTAGAAGAAGCTGACTCAGGTTTATATAATGCTAAAAAGTCAGGGCGCAATGCGATTGAATTGGCGCCCATAGGAACATGTGAGCGTTTAGTTTGTCAGCATTGATAGTACTGAGCTGCCAATCCCCACTAATTTGTCATTTTTAAATACTAATGGTGTGCATTCATCCTTGGTCATTTTTCCATCTGAATGAATGCTGTGTGTTGCGTAAAACAACACTTGGTAAACATCATCCTGTTTTTTTAATAATTCAGTGAAATTAGGTGTTTTTAGTTGGTTTAATACTGACTGATACGAGCTATCCATTGCCAGACCTGAAATGATTTCACGATTGTTTTTATGTGTGGCCTGCCAGCTTGAAGAACTATTGCCTGCCCAATGACCTTCTGCTTCGCCATCAGATACAGCGATTACACAACCCGTTAAAAAAGGAGCAGTTAGTGCAGCAATTAAAAGTGTTTTTTTCATTTTGTTATTCCCTAGATGATTAATTAAAAACAATGTAGCAAAGACCAAGCCAGTTTTTAAATTCTTAAAAATCAATGGGTTGTTTTTGTTGTGTTTGGTGGGGTGGTGGCTTTTTTAAAATATAAATCTAAAAAGCCACTTTTTAGTAATTTTGACTAAGTTACTTTTATGGCATTAAACCAAGCGGTTACGCGACTCGTGTTGACTAAATGCTGCAATATTTAAACTCACTTCTTTTACTAAGCGCACGATAGATTCAGTGCTCGCCCACGCTATATGTGGGGTAAGTAGTAAATTATCACCCGTATAATTAGCCAGAGGATTAGTAAGCTCAGCGGGCTCTTTGGTCAGCACATCAACGCCGGCACCGGCAATAATATTGGCTTTTAATGCTTCTACTAAGTCTGCTTCATTGATTATCCCGCCGCGTGCGGTATTAATAATTAGCGCAGTCGGTTTCATCATTTTTAATTCATTAAGTGTAATTAAGTCGCGTGTTTCATCATTAAGTGGGCAGTGAACGCTAATAATGTCTGCTGTTTTTATTGCTATTTCAAACGGGGTGCGTCCGTCGCGACACGCTGCGCCTTTGCGCTCTGCAACAATCACCTCAGCGCCAAACGCTTCAGCTACTTTAGATACTGCCTTACCCAAAGTACCTCCGCCAATAATAGCCAATGTTTTACCTTGAATGTCATTAAAGCTGTAATCAAGTCGACAAAACATGTCACTTTTTTGCCATGCGCCTTGCTGGCAATCCGCTTGATAGCGGTGAGTATTACCTAATAAGTTAGTGATCAACGAAAAGGTATGCTGAACAACAGAAGGGGTTGAATAACCGGCAACATTGGTAACTGCAATGCCTAAGTCTTTCGCGGCATCTAAATCAACATTATTAGTGCCAGTTGCACTGACACAAATGAGTTTCAACGATTTTAATTGTGTCATAGTGTCACGATTAATCACTACTTTGTTAGTGATTAACACCTCGGCATTTTGGCTATGTGCCAACACTTGCTCTGGGCTAGTTAGCTGATGCACGGTAAGATCTCCAAGTGCTGAGATACCATCAAGTGAGGTGTTTGCCAGTGTGGCGTTATCAAGAATTGTTATGTTCACGATGTGTCCTAATAGTGTATGTGTAAAAAGAATGATAATCCCAGTACGCGAAGTACTTGTGTTAAAAAGAGTATCATCTATTTGAATATTATTGGGTTTATCAGATTGCGTTTACATTAGCAGTTGTAGAGCTATATTTAAATGTGGTCTGCCCACTGAGGGTTAACTTGCATGTTATTATGGCCAACTGCCTTGCTAAGTTAACTTGAACAAAGTGCAATTAGTAAGGTCTATCCATTTGAATTAATAATTAATAGCTATAGTTTATACACATGAGGCAGTTAGTCTGACAATAATGCTCAGTACTAAACTATAACGCTATGAAAACTCAGTAAATCGAACTTTAGTATTGCTAGTTTCGTACTTTTGCTTGAGTTATAATCAAAATCAGACATAACGGGACGTTTTAGCGTGTCGTTTTTAACTTTGTAGATGCAGTAAATGATTGAATTAGAAGATAAGTACGCAGATATAAGACCTTACAATGACGATGAAGTTGCCGCCTCATTAACGCGATTAATTAACGATAATGCGTTTCTTGATGTGATAGCAAAGTACAATTTGCCACGCTTTATATCCGCAGTTGGGTTTTTAGCACGCGCTATAATAAAACATCAGTTGCGTAAAAAGTGGGGCAAAGTTAAAACAGTTGAAGATGTACAAAACGAAGTGGCGCATTATTTAAATAAATTAGTAAGGCGCACCACATCAAACGTTACTTTTTCAGGTTTAGAGGCATTAGACCCTAATCAAGCCTATCTTTTTGTTTCAAATCATAGAGACATTGTACTTGACCCTGCATTAGTTAATTGGGGCCTTTATCAGCATAAAATGAAAACAGTGAGAATTGCGATTGGTGATAACTTATTGCAAATTCCTTACATTACTGAGCTTATGCGTTTGAATAAAAGCTTTATTGTAAAACGCTCAGCTAAAGCTCCAAAAGAGATGTTAAAAGCGTTGACTCAGTTATCGGCTTATATTTATGACTCGCTTACTAGTGGGCATTCTATTTGGATTGCTCAAAAAGAAGGTCGGGCTAAAGACGGTGTAGATCAAACCGATCCTGCACTGTTAAAAATGCTACAACTAAATGGACGTAAACAAAAGAAAGAGTTTGGTGAGTACATTAAAGAGCTAAAAGTGGTGCCGGTTGCAATATCTTACCAATATGAACCCTGTGCAATAGCGAAGGCAAAAGAGCTCTATCATAAACAACACCATGGTAAATACGTGAAATCGGCGGGTGAAGATATTGCTAGTATTGTTGAAGGCTTTAGTTCAGCCAAAGGGCATGTGCACTTATCGTTTGGCCAGCCTATTCAGTCAGATTGCGATAGTGCAGATGAGCTGGCAAAAACCATTGATAAGCAAATAATTGATTCGTTTTATTTACACCCAGGCAACTATATTGCAGGTGGATGTACTGAGGCGGTTATAAATAAAAATGATGCAGCACAATTTGCAGAGCGTTTAGCAAAAGTGCCAGAAGAATTAAGGCCTTTAGTACTAGCAATGTACGCTAAGCCCTACCATAGAAAAACACAAGTAGATGAACAAAGCTGTGAACATTAATTAACAGTTTAGGCGTAGATAAAAGCAGCAATTAATTTGCTGCTTTTTTTTTAAACAAAAATAGCGCTATACTCAAGCTATACTTTTTTATACTGGAGGGTTTGATGCAACAAATTGAAATATTTGATATTCCTAGCCCTTGTAAAGGTATTTGCTTGGTTAATAATCGGGGTTACTGCAAAGGATGTTATCGCAGTCGTGATGAGCGATTTTCGTGGAATTCGTTGACCAATGCGCAAAAAAAGAAAGTATTGAGTCTATGCCAACAACGCTATAAACGTTATTTACAGCAAAAAAAGAAAGCTGCGCAAGCCGCTTCGCCAGCACAACAGCAAGGCTTTGATTTTTAAAATTGTAGTTTGTACTTTGATCTGAGTTTAGCGACCGTGCCATTGTTGTGTAATTTCTTAAGTGTAGCCTCAAGCTGTTGAGCAATACTCGCATGACTGATATGTAAATAATGATAAAGCGGGTAGGTAGCAACCACTTGTTTTTCATAACAGCCTAAAGCGGGAGGAATGGTTTTATTGGCCATCGCAAAATCAATCAGTAATGCAGCTTCTACTTTTTGCTGGATCAGTAAATTTAATTGAGTGGTATTATTTTTTACCTCAATAACTTTGCCTTGAAAATCAATACTGTCTAAATATCGCTGTTGTACAGGGTAGCTGGCTATAATGGCAACGCTATCCATTGTTTTAGTAGAGCTGGGTTCACAGTGCTTATAAAGCTCAAGATTAAATTTGAATAACGGATAGTTAACCCGAATTAAGTTTTTGTATGCACTTTCAATACTAATATCACGAGCAAGCTGCCCATCTAACATGCCATTGTTTGCTGCAAATAATGCATTTTGACGATTAAAATCGATAATATTTAATTTAAAGCCCATATCGGTATACGCTAATTGTAATAGCTCAATAGTATAATTTGCTTGCTGGGTGTTCTGCGGGCGATTAAATGTATAACTGTAACTATGGCCAAATGACGGATTACTAAAAATTAAACCTATTAATACAAGCAACCCTTTACAGTATTTAAACACGTCAGCAGTTCCTGTCTATTGGGTCAAATGGATAGGCGAGTATAATAACAAATTGGCTGTCTTTTGCCCAGTTTCTAGTCATAATCTAGCAGAGCCTATCATTAACAATTATTGATACCCTTAGATTATTTAAAGTAGATTCTTTTTATTCGTTATAGGGTTAGTTTATTATAAGTTTAACCGTATAATCTAAGTTTTATCAGGCCAGTAAAAGAGGGGAATATGAGTTATAACCTGTGTGATTTACCACGAGAGCAAAAGTATCAGATTCAGCTAGATTACGAAGCTTCATTTTGGGCATATCAAATTAAGCGTGGCAAGAAAACGCGTGAGCAAGTTTATGATACCCTGCACAGCCGCCCAGTTGCAGAGCAAGGTTTTTTAAAGCAAAAGTTTGAGCAATATTTGGCACTTATGCTTAGTTAGGGTCTGCTTGCTGTGATTGTTATTAAACAATTAGAATCAGTGAAAGCGCCCTTAATAAATAAGTTTTATACCTTATATAAAGTCCGCGGTCGCGCTAATAAACAAGACCAATTGTGGGTTGCTTACGATAACCACACTATTATTGCTGCGTGCCGCTTACAGCACAAACCGACTTTTTTATTTTTATCGACAGTTTTTGTGGCTCCTGCATATCGTTCCACTGGTGTGGCAACAAAGCTGCTAAGCACTCTTTTAAGTCAGCAAGCCGACGCTGTTTACACCTTCGCTTACCAACACATTACTGATTTTTATCAGGCACTTGGTTTTAACCAGGTGTTAACATATACTCCTGCATTATTAACGCTATTTGATGCATATAAGCACCGAAATATTATCGCATTGAAATATCAGCAACCCTAAATCAGTAATAGGAAACACATGGGCATCAGTATTAATAGGTTTATCACAGCCATGTTTGTGCTATTTATGCTCATTAGCGTTGCTGCAACAGCGCAAGTAAAACGGCTATCACCAAGCGAAGGGTTATCTCAAAGTTACGTTAATACTATGCTTATCGATAATAATGGCTATTTATGGCTCTCTACCGAAGGAGGGTTAAATCGCTACGACGGCTATCAGGTTATTCCAATTAATGGCCCAAATGGTGAGTTAGAAGAAGCCATTATTGATCGCATATACCAAGATCCAGAAGGGCAAATTTGGATTGCTTCCTTATTAGCAGGGCTTTTTAGGTATGACCCGCAAACAGATACCTATCAGCAGTATTTAAAAAAACCAGTTACAGAAGAGCAAATTCTTCAGCAGTCTGTTTTTACCATGTTAGCCACAGATGATAAATCCTTGTGGGTTGGTCAAGGCAGAGTGTTTGCAAAACTTGATATAGCCAGTGGCTCTATTACTCCTTTATTTAAGCTGCCTGAGCAATTTGAAAATGCGTTTGTACGTACCTTGTTTCATTACAATGGCTATATCTTTATTGGCAGTACAGATGGTGCTTATGTATTTAATATTGCAACGCAACAAGTACGCCCCCTAGAGCATTTAAGCGAAACCGATGTACACATCTATCAAAACAATGTGAAGTCATTTGCACTGGGTGATAGTAATCAGTTATTGGTTGGAGCTGTTAAAGGCTTATATGCTGTTGATATTAGTAATATAGAGACATTGTTTAATAATAGTGAGCAGGCATTTACAAGTGAAAAGCTACTGGCTGACTTGAATGTTTGGGATATTGATAATCAGCAAGGGATTGTTGATTTAGCAACCGATAAAGGCCTGCTTAGTTTTAATTTAACTACCAAAATAGTGGTTAAAAATAAACGCATTCAACAAAGTAAATACACGCTTGCCGATACCAGTATTATTGATATGGTAAAAGATAAATCAGGTGGTATGTGGCTTGCGACTAAAACTGATGGTGCTTTTTATTTATCGGGTGACAACTATAAATTTTATAATGTAGAGGGCAGTGCTTTAGGAGGGGATGGATTTTCACATCACTCAGTCTGGGCAATTAAACAATTTCAAGATAAGTTATGGCTAGGTACTCATAACGGTTTAACGGCTGTTGATATAAAAAATAACACCTCAAGGGTGTATTTAAAAGATTATAAAGTTGATTTACTAACCACAGAATTTACCGTTTTCAAAATTATGCCTTATAAAAATAAACTCTGGTTACACTCAAACCGAGGACTGTTTATTTTTGACCCGCAAACCCAGCAGCTTACCCAACCTAAAACTGCCAGCCCCAAAAACCAAATATTTATAAACGATTGGATGCATGGTATTACCTTGCTAGAAAATGGTGATTTATATTTTGTTCACCCTGATCATGGCATGTTTAAATATAATGTTGATAGCCAGGTGCTAACTCCATTAAAGGGCGAGTTTTCTCAATTTGACCCGTTTTTAGCCTATGGCTTTTTACCGCCATTACCCTCAAAGCCGCAGAAGCCGTTATTTTTTAGCGGTGGAGTGTTATACCAATTTAACCCGGATGAGCGCAGTTTAAACACCCTTTATAAAGTACCTAAACACCATGACAATGTTGCAGTGAGCATTCTTTCGTATGTTGAAGATAGGCAAGGGATTCTGTGGCTTTCTTTATCTAACTTTGGTTTGATTGGAATTGATGCCAATAGCTATGAATTAGTGCATACCATTGATTTAGATAAAAATAAATTAGGCACACTATTATACGATATGGTGCTTGATGAAGAGGGAATGATTTGGATGAGTAGTCATAAAGGAATATGGCGATTAAACCCGAGCACCATCCATTTTCAGCAATTTACTACATCAGATGGAGTGCTTTCTGCTGAATTTAATAGTGGTGCTATGGCCAAATTAAATGACGGACGAATTGCCTATGGTAGCCTTAAAGGCTTTACTTACTTTGACCCTAAAGAGAATAAAAATAGCCAAGGTTTGTTAGATCACGTCAACATAACTCGCATTAACTTAATGTCTCGAGACTTGTCGCTTAACTTACAACAGCCATTAAAAAATATTACTTTAAATCATGATGATATAGGGCTTGAAATTGCATTTTCAGCGATGTCATTTAGTTTTCAAGATCGTATTGTTTACGAATATCAGCTCGACAAAGGTAAAAAAAGCTATACCCGTAATAATCGCGTGGTGTTTCCTAAATTAAACCCCGGTAGCTATCAGTTAAAAGTCTGGGCAAAGGATCCGTTGACGGGTGACTATACCCCGCCAGCGACGTTAAATATTAAAGTGAAATACCCATTATGGCGCGCCCCTTACTTTTTAGCTCTTTATGCTATTTTGTTATTCACAATAGTGACAGCTTGGGTAATGAGACGTAATAAAATACAGCGTATTTTATTAGCCGCACACAAAGAAAGCCAAGATAGCGAGGCACGTTTAAAGCTTGCGCTAGAGGGAAGTGAGTCGGGTGTTTGGGATTGGCAAGCGAGTCAGTTAAATATTTATCAGCCTAGATTGGTCAACGAGTTAGGTTATGAAGACGACTCAGTCAGTTTAGATGACTACTTAGATAAAGTTCATCCACAAGAGCGTGCCATTTTTAGGTTGGAGTGGTTAGAATTTTTATCAACCGACAAAGGATACTTTAACTGTACTTACCGACTACGTCATGCCAAAGGTCATTGGCGCTGGTACAAAGACTTTGGCAAAGTGGTTGAATGGGATGAAACAACACCGCAAAAAGTAGCGGGTACGTATACTAATATGACACGCGAAATGGTGTTTGAAGAACACGCTCGATTATTTACCGCCGCGTTTGAACAAACCCGAGATTGGGTATTTATTTTAGATAAAAACTTTAACATACGTGCTTCAAATAAGTCGCTGCAAACGGCTTTTGCTGTATCGGCAGAGCCTCGTTCAACTCGCTCGCTTAATTTAGGTTTGACTCGCAGTAGCTATTTTGACTATTTACGCATTATGCAAAAGCTTGAAGTAGGCGAGCACTTCTCATGTGAAGACACTGTGGTACTGGCTAATAAAGAGCAGCGTCATGTGTTAGTTAAAATAAGCGCTGTAGCAGATGAAAGTAAAAGGTTGAGTAGCTATGTGGTTATTTTAACGGATATTCATGCGCAGAAATCAGCTGAGAACGAGCTGCATCAATTAACTAATTACGATTCATTAACGGGCTTGCCAAATAGAACCTTGTTTAATGACCGAGCTGTGCATGCCATAGATCAAGCGCGTCGTCATCACAGCAAAGTTGCTTTATTACATGTAAATATAAAACGCTTTAAATACTTTAACGACTCATTTGGTACAGAAAGCGCTGATGAGATCATTAAGCTGGTGGCAAACCGCTTAAAAACAGCATTACGCCCCTGTGATAGCATAGCGCGTTTAGGTGGTGATGAATTTGTTATTTTAGTTGAAGACATTCAGCAAATAGAAGAAGTATTACTTATATGCACCAAGCTTATGGATTGCGTGAGTATAGACATTGCTATGAATAGCCAAAATGTAAATGTGCACCTTAGTATTGGTGTGGCGCTTTTCCCTGATGACGCTGCGCATTACAAGGCGCTGTTAAAAGCATCAAATGTGGCGCTCTATTATGCTAAAGATGGTTTAGAAGGGTGTTACAAGTTCTATAAACAAGAAATGAATCAAAGAGTTGAAAGGGCCCTGCATTTAGAGTCGCAATTGATCAAAGCGTATCACGAGCACGAGTTTTGTAATTATTATCAACCTATAATTAGTACATCTACACAAAAAACTGAGGGCTTTGAGGTATTACTACGCTGGCCTGAGAATCAACTAGCCAGTACTCAAGAGTTTGCAAATGTGGCTGAAAATATTGGTTTAATTACCAAAATTATGCTGCAAACATTTAAAAGAGCACTTGTACAGTTGGTGCGTTGGCGCAAGGTGAATCCCGATTTATATTTATCAATTAATTTATCGGCACTTGATTTTGAGTTTGCTGAGCTTATACCTGAAATTCGCCAAGCACTAAATAATGCAGCGCTGCCGCCCGAGGCTATTGTGTTTGAAATAACAGAGTCTATTTTAATGCGAGACTCAGACTATGCACTTAAAAATATGGATGCACTAAAGCAGCTCGGATGTAAGCTATACATGGATGACTTTGGAACAGGTTATGCTTCATTAACGTATTTAAAACGCTTCCCCATCGATGTATTAAAAATTGATCGTAGCTTTGTGCAAGATATTGGTATTGATTCGGATAATGAAGCGATTATTCAATCCACTCTTACTTTAGCCAGCAGTTTAGGTAAAGAGTGTATTGCTGAGGGGGTTGAAAGCGCACATCAATTGGCCTTCTTAAAAGCTCAAGGTTGCAGCTATTTCCAAGGGTACTTATTTAGTAAAGCTGTGCCTAAAGAGCAAGTACTTGAGCTTATTGAGCGCGATTGGCACCCTGTATTCTCACAAGCTTAAAGCGCCGTTTATTACATTATTTTTATTAAGGGCGCTTACCACAATGGCGACAAAACAAGTGTGAGCTGCGTTTATTAAGCTCCGCTTTTATCGCTTTATTAGCCTCTAACTTACTTAATCCAAGTTTGTAGCGAAGATCTTCAAGGTGATGTAATTGCTCGTCGGAGAGTTTTCCATCGGTTATTTGCTCATGGGTGGCATCTTCAAATAACTGACGACGTTTACGAACCTGCTCTGAAAAGCTCGATGCTAATAAACCTGTGGGTATAGCCACCATGCCCATGCTTACTAGAGTGATAACACCACCAAACAGCTTACCAATGGGTGTTATTGGCACAACATCACCATAGCCTACAGTCGTAAGTGTTGCCATTGCCCACCACATTGCGGCCGGAATTGAGCCAAACTTGTCTGGTTGAATGTCATGTTCTAATAAATAAATACCGCATGAAGCTAAAATAAGTACTACTGCCATAATAAAAAATGCAGCCAACAATGAACTTGATTCATCAATAAATGCCTGTAATAACAGTTGCATTGCCCGTGAATAACGAGTGAGCTTAAATACTCTTAATAAACGTAGTACGCGTAAAAAACGTAAGTCTAAAGCAAAGAAAAACATTAATAGGCTTGGCAAAATGGCGATTAAATCGATGATAGCCAGTGGTGATAAAATATAGCGGATCCGCTTTTGTGTATTGGAGCAATCCATAGAGGCGTATTTTACTCTATCTACACAGGTCCAAGCACGTATTAGGTATTCAGCACTAAATATGGCAACCGATACCAGCTCTAACATTAAAAATTCGTTGTAGTACGCAGTGGCAATGCTGTGCACTGATTCGAGTACGATGGCCACCACATTTATCATAATAATAGTGATTAGTAGGGCATCTAAAAAGTGACCGGCCCGTTGGTACTTACCTGAAGATTCAAATACTTGGTTGATGGTTTGTCTAAGTTTCTGCATAATAATTATTATAATGTGAGTAACATATTGATACTGCCTTCTTCAAAATCACGACTAATTTTAAATCCGAGTTTACGAGCCAGCTCAATCATGCCAGTGTTTTCAGGTAGGGTGATCCCCTCAACGGTTTTTACCCCTTGGCGCTTACAATGAGAAATTGCTGCATTCATTAAAATACGTCCTAATCCAAGCCCTTGGCAATCAGAACGTACTACAATAGCAAACTCTGCTTGTAAGTTATCTGGGTCCATAATCACTCGTGAAACCCCTAGGGTGTGCTGTTGCTCGTCTTGTGTTTGGGTAACAATAAACGCCATTTCGCGGTCGTAATCAATTTGCGTCATTTTCGCGAGTTGATCGTGGTTAAATTGTGGTAACTCACCAAAAAAGCGTTTATACCTATCTTCTTTGGTTAATGACTGGTCAAACGCTTGATGTGCTTGCTCATCTTCAGGTTTGATTGGTCTGAGCGTTGCTAAGGTATTATTTTTTAAAGTGACTTGTTCAACCAGCTCAATAGGGTAAGGACGAATAGATAAACGTTTTCGATGTGCTTGAGCCTGATACTGATTCAAATTCATGGTGGCATCAAGTACTAAAAACTGGCCATTACTAGCTAGAATAGGATTTAGCTCTAACGAGGTGATATCCGGTTGATCTACGACCAATTGAGAAATTCGAGTTAGTAGTGAACACAAGCGATATTTATCTACTTTTTCTGGCAGAACACGATCTTTAAGTACGCCTTTATCATGGGCGGCGGCAATTAAATATTTAGCTAGGTTCATATTCAGTGGTGGCAAAGCGACTGCGGCTTGTGCATATTCAAGCCCTGTACCGGCTTCACCTAATAAAATAACCGGCCCAAAATTAGGCTCTGTTTTAATGGCTATACGCAGCTCGTTAGCTCCCGCTCGAGGTGCCATTTTTTGTAATGAAAAACCATCAATTATGGCATCAGGGTAGGTGTTCTTTATTCTTAACAGCATGGCAAATGCGGTTTGCTCTACCTCTTGCGCATCATTGAGGTTTAGTACGACACCGCCGACTTCAGACTTAGAGGGAATACTGGGGCTAATCAATTTCAATGCCACCGGAAAGCCCAGCTCTATTGCTTGCTCTTTGGCTTCGGTTGGAGTGTAGGCAACTTCAGTTTGAATACAGTCAATGCCGTAACTACTTAAAATATGACTTGCTTGATGGGTTGATAAGTAATGTTGTTCATCATTTAAAAACTCTTTTATAGTCGCTTTCGCTGCTGCTTTATTAATAGTGGCATCGTCAGTATTTGATTCTGGCGTTTGAGTTAAATGCTTTTGGTTACGACGGTAGCTTACTAAGTGCATAAAGGCGCCTACCGCCCCTTCTGGGGTACGATAGGTAGGGATGGCGTTATTAGCGCAGATGCGTCTTGCAGCAAAAGCGGCATCTTCACCCATAAAATTAGTAATTACATACGGGCGTGCCATTTTCGGTAATTTATTTAGCGCCTCAACAATAACCTGAGCGTAATTTTCACTCGGAGCCAATGCCGATGGAGTGTGGATGATCAGTAAGTTTTTAACTTCTTTAGCATTTAGTAATATTTCCAACGCATGCTTATAACGCACTGGCGCAGAATCGCCAAATATATCGACCGGATTGGCAGCGGTGTCTGAATGCGGGATCACTTTATTAAGTGCTTCGCGAGTTTCATCACTGAGCTGAGCAAGTTTTCCTGAGCTTTGAATAAGTTCATCAACGGCCATCACTCCAGGGCCGCCACCATTGGTTAATATGGTAAGTTGCTCTACTTGCAGTAACTTAGGATGCATTGCCAAGGTTTGGGTGGCGGCAAAGAGCTCACGTAAGTCGTTTACTCTTAGCATACCCGCACGTTGAAACATGGCATCATATACCGCATCTGAGCTTTGCTTTCCGCCGGTGTGTATTTCAGCGGCGAGAGCTCCTGCGCTGGTTCTGCCAGTTTTAATAGCAATAACAGGTTTAGAAAATGCGGCTGCTCGAGCAGCAGAAATAAAGCTGCGGATATCATCAATATTATCGATGTACAGTAAGATGGCTTTGGTTTTAGCATCACGGCCTAAAAAGTCGAGTATTTCGTCAAACTCAATATCTAAACAATCCCCCATAGATACAAAGTATGAAAAGCCAATTTCTTTATTTTTTGCCCAATCAAGAATAGTTGAGCAAACTGCTGCAGATTGCGATACAAAAGCCAGTTTACCTGGCGTGGCAACAGTATGAGAAAAGCTTGCATTTAAGCCTATATGCGGAATAAGTAACCCTAAGCAATTTGAGCCAAGCAGGGTGACTTTATGCTTAGCTGCGCTCTCTTTGAGTGCCTTTTTTTGAACTGTGGTTAAGCCATCCGCAATAATAATGGCACTATGACAGCCAAGTGTACCTAGCTGCTCAATAATTTTCATTAAGGTGTTTTTATTGGTACAGATAACGGCTAAATCAGGTACTTTAGGTAAGGCTTCAATACTGGGGTAAGCCAATACGCCGTGTACCGCTGTATGATTTGGGGTAACGGGCATAATAGGCCCTTTAAAGCCACCTTGCAGTAAGTTACGCATTACCACATTACCCGCGCGAGTGGCGGTGTTTGAAGCCCCAATAACAGCGACAGAGCTTGGGTTAAAAAACTGGTTGATACGTTTTAGACTCATTGCGTTTCCTTGGCTGATTAAGTTTTGCGTTCTGTACTGTCTCAATGTAACCTGTTTATTGTGTTTTTTCGAGCGTGAACATGCTTATTATTGATATTAGGGTCTGTTGACCTTTCAAGGTTAAACTTGCAGCAGTCTGTTTGGTATTTAGGCAAGGCAGAGCCTATGTGGTGTGGTTATTCCCCATAAATAGGCGATAACGCAGCATAAATGCCAAACAGGCGCTGCCCGAAGGGTTCTGCCTAGGGGCGATTTACTCTTTGTTGCTCGGTTTTTACTTAGCCCACTAGGTTACAAACCTCGCGCCGCGATTAAATCGCCCCTAGTTTGAACAAGTTTTAATCCGCAAAGGTCAACAGACCCTAATCAAGGAGAGTGAAGTGAATAAAATATCGAATGTAACCGTTGTTATGGCAGCAGTTTGTTTAAGCATCGGCTTAATTGCATTGGGCTTTATCATCAAAGGAGCCGCACTTGATATTAAAGGCATGGAGCGCACTGTTCAGGTAAAAGGCTTAGCAGAGCGTGAAGTGGTCGCTGATACTGTTATTTGGCCGCTGCAGTTTAATGACGCCGATAACAACCTTGAAAAGCTTGTTGAGCGAGTTGAGCAAAAGAACGATGCCGTAATTGCCTTTTTAAAGCTACATGGCTTTGACGATGAAGAAATATCGACAGGCACTCAATCTATTATTGATAAGCAAGCGCGTGAATACGCGAACGACAATCAAACGTTTAGATACGTTATTAGCTCAAATATTATTGTTTATTCTAATGCCCCCGATAAAGTTAAAAATGCACTGAGTAAAGTGAGTCAGTTAGCTAAACAAAATATAGCCATAGTCCAAGATAACTATCAAACTCGTATTGAATATATTTTTACTGGGCTTAACGATATAAAACCTGCCATGGTGCAAGAGGCCACAGAAAAAGCCCGTGAAGTAGCAAATAAATTCGCGAAAGATTCAAACTCCCTTTTAGGTAAAATTAAAACCGCACGCCAAGGGCAGTTTAGTATTAGCGATCGGGATTCAAACACACCGCAAATTAAAAATGTACGCGTGGTTACCAGCGTAGAATATTACTTATCAGATTAGTGCCACTACTTGTTCAGTAGAGCGCTGTAAATATGCGGCGCTCAACAGTAAGGTAATTTCGCCTGGGGGATTATTTTTTAATGCCTCAAGCAATTGTAATTTTGCTCTAGGATTTTGTTTTTGTTCTATTTCCATTAATGCCAGTAAGGCTGAAAACTCATGCTTTACCGGAATGTTGGGCTTATGTGCATAAACGATATAGCTGGCCACAGGAGTCAGCCCGTGCTGATTGGTTTGCGCCAATGCATGCAGTAACTCTTCATTAGATTCAAATAACATTAACGAGCGAACATAGTTAAAAGGCAACTGGCTTGGCGCTGCGTGCTTGAACACATTATGTAACACGTTATTGCCATGGCTATCTGTACTAATAAAGCCTTTATTTAATTTTAATGCAGGCGTAAAAAAGCTCAGTGCATCTAAACTGGTTAGCTGTTCAATAAACTGTGTTGGTGGCGTATTGCTCGCTAAAATTCGCACGGCAATGTTTTGCATAAAATCGTATTTAATACTCATGCGTAACGCGCTTTCAAACAGATAATTAAGCTGCATCACTTTTTGAGCGTCAGTGAGCTTTTTAAAGTCGTTATCAAGCTCATCAAACTGTTGTTGTTTAATACGCGCATTGAGTAGCTGTATGCTTAGATCCATTCTGTTCTCCTTGAATACCTACTTTATCCTAGCTTAATTTTTTGCTTTATAAAACAAAAGGCCGCAATTGCGACCTTTAATATGTTTAAGTAGTTACTTGATAATTAAGCTTGTTTGCTAGCAACCCACTCATCAACAAAGTTTTCTAGTACGTTTAATGGTACAGGGCCATTTTTAAGCACTACGTCGTGGAATTGACGAATATCAAACTTGTCGCCAAGCTGCTTTTTAGCCGCTTCACGTAGTTCTAAAATTTTCAGCATACCTACTTTGTAAGCCGTTGCTTGTGATGGCATTACAATATGACGCTCAACCATTTTTACACCGTCAGAAGTGGCGTTAGGAGTGTTGTTAACGTAGTAATCAATACCTTCTTGGCGAGTCCACTTCATTGCGTGAATACCGGTATCAACCACTAGACGACAGGCGCGCCATAACTCCATAGCTAAACGACCAAAATCTGAATACGGGTCTTCATAAAGGCCCATTTCTTTTGGTAGTAACTCTGAGTATAAACCCCAACCTTCAATGTAGGCTGTGTAACCACCAAACTTACGGAACTTAGGCACGCCTTCCAGCTCTTGTGAAATAGCAATTTGCATGTGATGACCCGGAATACCCTCATGGTAAGCGAGAGCTTCCATTTGGTAAGTTGGCATTGCTTCCATGTCATAGAGGTTGGCATAGTAAATACCTGGGCGAGAACCATCTGGCGCAGGTTGTTGATAAAACGCTTTACCTGCGGCTTTTTCACGGAAAGCTTCAACACGTTTTACTATCATATCGGCTTTTGGTTTTACAATAAACAGCTCATCTAAGCGTGTTTTCATGTTATCAATTAAGCCTTTAGCTTCACTTAGGTATTGCGCTTTACCCGCTTCAGTATTAGCAAGGTAAAATTGCTTGTCGGTTTTCATAAACTGCATAAAAGCGTTTAAGTCGCCCTCAAAACCAACTTTATCTTTAATGGCACGCATTTCATCATGAATACGTGACACTTCGGCAAGGCCAATGGCATGAATTTCTTTTGCTGTGAGGTCTGTCGTGGTAGTGCGTTTAAGCGCGTTATTGTAAAACGCTTCGCCATCAGGGAATTTCCAAGCACCGTCACGGTCATCAGCACGTTTTTCTAGCTGTGCAATGTAGTTGATTAACTTAGAGTAAGCAGGTTTAACTGCTGTTTTTAATGCATCAGTCGCTTTACTAATAAGTGCATCTTTTTCAGCTTGGTCGATTTCTAATGCATTTACTTTACGTTTAAAGTCAGCTAATAGCGTAGAATCTTCACCTTGTTCAAACGGCGCACCTTTAATGATGTTTTTGCTTGAATCAATCACGTGTGGAAATACAAATTTAGGTGCAATAATGTTTTTATCGGCGCGAATTTCTAAGCCGGTAATCAGTTGATCGAATACACCCGGTACCCCATTTAAACGGGCAATGTAATCGTTGGCTTCTTTTACGTTGCTAATTTGATGCTGGTTAATTAAAAAAGCCGGCACCATAGAATGTGTACCAAACATTTGGTTTACTGGGTAGTTATGGTAACGCCATTTAAAATCAGCAATGCTGGCTTCTAAATCTTGTTTTTTTAAATCATAACTTACTTGAGTAGCTGCATCTAATTGCGCACGGTCAATGCTGTTGAGCGTGACCAAATCGGCTTTAGTTTGTGCCAAGTCTTTTAGCGCTTTTTCTTCGCTGTTGTCATCCCATTTATCGTAATCTTTTTTGATGCCCATATAGGTTTGATAAACTGGGCTGCTCATTACATCACGATTAAAAGTGTCTTCAAAAAAAGCATTCGCTTTATCAATTTCACTTTGTACAGGTTGAGCTTGAACCGCCGGTGCAGGCGTTGATTGTTGTGTTGCTTGTTGGCAACCGGCAAGCAGTGCCACGCTTACCGTGGCAGCAATTAGAGTAAGTTTACGCATTCGTTTCCCTTTTGTTGTTAGAAACCCATTAGGGTATTTTAATTTTTTATGTGTTTACTTTACATGCGTATAACGCCAAAAGCGTTATACGAACAATTCTAGCAGGTCATTTAAAAAGCGATGGCCTTTAAGGCTTACTTGCCAATGGCCGTCTTTTTCTATTAATAAACCTGTGTTAATGGCTTTATTCAAAGCCGCTTGTTGGCTTTGTAATGGCTGATTAGTCAGTGCACTGTAGTCTTCAATCGGGCATGGCTCTGTTAAACGAAAGCGATTCATAAAAAATTCAAACGCTAAGTCGTCTTGTTCTACTTGCCAGCTTTTGTACAAGTAGGGCTTAATAATGTCCATGTAGCCCCGTGGGTGTTTAACCTTTTCAGTGCGTGTTATCACCCCTGTTTTCGCATCAGTAACCTTACCATGGGCGCCACAGCCAATACCAAGATAATCGCCAAACCGCCAATAATTCAAGTTATGTTGGCATTGAAAGCCTGGTTTTGCATATCCTGATATTTCGTATTGCTGATAGCCGGCTTGTGATAATAATGCTTGGCCTTGTTCTTGAATATCCCATAAGGTTTCATCTTGCGGCAACGTGGGCGGTTTTGAAGCAAATTGTGTATTAGGCTCAATGGTGAGCTGATACCAAGAAATATGTGGTGGGCTCAGGGCAATAATTTGTTTTAAATCACTTAGTGCGTCATCGAGAGATTGCCCTGGTAAGCCATGCATTAAATCAAGGTTAAAGCTATTCAACCCTGCTTCAGTAGCTTGTTGTGCTGCATAACTGGCTTCATCGGCACCATGAATTCGGCCTAAGGCTTTTAACTTATCATTTTGCATGCTTTGCACGCCAATAGAGATACGGTTAATCCCTGCTTTTACATAATCTTTAAAACGGCCAGTTTCGACTGTGCCTGGGTTTGCTTCAAGGGTTATTTCACAGTTATCGCTTAAACCAATTAGGCTATCTATTTCATTGAGTAAACGGGTATATGCCGCGCCGGTTAATAGGCTTGGCGTGCCGCCGCCAATAAAAATACTGTGAATTTTCCGCCCTTGTACTAAGTGTAAATCAGCTTTTAAATCGTCAATTAAGTGCTGTACATATTCAGCTTCAGGGATGTCACCTTTTTGCCCGTGGCTATTAAAGTCGCAGTAAGGGCATTTTTGCACGCACCAAGGCACGTGCACATATAAACTCAGTGGAGGAAGGTTCACAGGCCGCCTTTGTGTTGTAACTCTTGTAGTAATTTATTAAGTGCTTGCCCACGGTGACTTAGTGCATTCTTCTGCTCTTTTGTAAGCTCTGCACTGGTACAACTTTCTGATGGTACAAAAAAGATAGGATCGTAACCAAAGCCACCTTTACCGTGTTGGCTAAGGGTAATTTCGCCCTCCCAGCTAGCACTGCAAATAAGTGGAGTAGGGTCGTCGGCATGACGCATTAGTACCAACACACACCAAAAGCGAGCGCTGCGATTAGGGTTGTTGCCTAAATCAGCCAGTAATTTATCGATATTATCTTGATCGCTTGCGCTATTTCCTGCAAAACGAGCAGAGTAAACACCTGGCGCGCCATTCAGGCCATCAACTTCTAAGCCTGAATCATCTGCAATAGCAGGCAGTCCGGTAATTTTAGCCGCATGACGCGCTTTAATTATCGCGTTTTCTACAAACGTGGTGCCTGTTTCGTCTACGTCACTGACATTAAAGTCGCTTTGCGGTACAACATTAATATTAAGTGAGCTGAGCATGTTAGCCAGCTCATTCACTTTTCCGGGGTTGCCGGTTGCAAGAACTAAGGTGTTGGTCATATTTAATCTACGTAAAATTTTTGCTTAAACTTTAATGTTTGAAACTGATTACCTTGTTGGATTTCAATTTCAAAACGTAAAATCTCTTCGTTGGTGTAATCTACTTGTGCTAGGTAATAAATTGAATCGCCTTCAACGACTTCTTTAAAGTTAAGGGTTTGCTTGTTACCTAATAAGTTTTTAGCGGTACCTTGTAATGTCGCTTTTTGAGCGGCTTTATCTGCATTATTTTTTAATATTGAAATATTAACAATGCCTTTATAGCCACTACGCTCAAGGTCATAGGCTTTAGCTATTTGCGGTTGAATAAACGTTGATGGAAAGGCTATGTAATGAACTTGCCAAGGGCCTAGTTCTTTGTATTGGGCGCCTTGTTCTTGAGCGCTGTGCGCATTAAATGCTAAAGCGAGACAAGCAATAAAACAAAACTTTATTAAACGTTGCATGGTTAACTCCTGAGTATGTAAAAAAGAGGCGTTAGGCCTCTTTTATATTACGTTGTGCTTAAGCTAAAAGGTCCATTAGCAGCATTTGTAAAAACTGAATGCCGATGATCAGTACCAATACCGATAAGTCTAAGCCTCCTAGTGGCGGTAAGATTTTACGGATTGGCTTTAGCATTGGCTCAGTAAGCTGATGGAATACCGCTTCAATTGGGTTATAGCCTTGGCTTACCCAGCTTAAAATAGCGCGGATGATTAACACCCAAAAGACTAAATTTAAACCTTCTTTTAAAACAGTTATTAGTGCCTGTATAAGCACAGGTTGAATAGCCCAAGAGCTATAAATAAGCCACATTAATGTACTTATTTTTGCCGCAGCCACTATAAATGCCAGCAACAAAGAGGCTAAATCAAGCCCGCCTAGCCCTGGAATGATTTTTCGCAGCGGGTTAACTGCAAACGAAGTGGCTTTGACCACAAATTGGCTCATCGGGTTGTAAAAGTCGGCTTTTGCCCACTGTAGCCAAAAACGCAGTAGTACCACCATTAAAAACAGATCAAACAAGGTGCTAATTAAAAATTGCATGGCATTCATAGTATAACCTTCAATAAAAAATGGTTTTAAAGTTCTTGTTCCATTTGCACTGCACGCGCAATACACGCATCCATTGCATCACCCACAGTTTGGGTTAAACCTTGCGCTTTTAAATGCTCAACAGCTGCATGCGTGGTACCGCCTTTTGAGGTTACATTGGCGCGCAGTTGCGAAATGCTAATATCTGGTTGGCTAAGTGCCATTTCAGCTGCGCCTAGCGCTGTTTGCTGTACTAAGCGACGCGCGTCTTCATCATTAAAGCCAAGTGCTTTCGCTTTTTCTTCAATCGCTTCCATAAATAAGAAAAAGTAAGCTGGCGATGAGCCTGTCACAGCAATGACATCGTTAATTTGCGATTCTTGCTCTACCCACACAACTATACCTGTACATTCAAAAACTTGTTGTACAAATTCATGTTCGCTTTGCGTTTCGCCAGCGCCATACAAGCCCGATACACCACGGCCAAGTAACGACGGTGTATTTGGCATACAACGCACCATTTTCACATCTTGGCCAAGCATTTCACGTAAGCGTTTAACGGTTAAGCCTGCAGCGACTGAGATAAATAATTTATCACTAAAGTCGATGCCTGAATCTTGAAATGATTGGCACAAGTCGCCCATCATTTGTGGTTTAACAGACAGAACAATGACATCTGCATCGCGCATAGCTTCGTTATTGTCACTGGTGGTTTGCACCTTAAAGTCGGATGCTACCTTGGCTAGTTTTTCTTGGTTGCGGTTAGTTGCAATAATATTGTTTGCGTTAAAGCCGTTTTTTACCATGCCACCAATGATGGCGTAGCTCATATTACCTGTGCCTATAAATGCGATTTTTTTATCTGACATATGTCTGTTATCACCTTTTAAGTTCGTGTTCCAAAAATATCTGTGCCGATCCTCACCATGGTTGAACCTGCCGTTATGGCAGCCTCTACATCGTTACTCATCCCCATCGACAACGTATCTATATGAGGATATTGGGTCTGTAGTTTATCAAAGCAAGTTTGTAATTGCTCAAAATATTGAATTTGCGTGTTAGCATCGTCACTTTTTGCAGGAATAGCCATTAGTCCGCGTAATTTTAACTGTGAACACTGACTTATAAATTGTGCTAGTTGGTCTATTTCCTCTACGGCACAGCCGGATTTCGCGTCTTCTGCGCTAATATTAACTTGTATCAGTATATTAAGAGCGGGCATTTCCTGTGGGCGCTGAGCGTTTAAGCGTTTTGCTATTTTTAGTCTGTCGACGCTTTGTACCCAGTCAAAATTAGCAGCCACCAAAGCGCTTTTATTTGACTGTATAGGGCCAATGAAATGCCAAACAATATCGCTAAATGTGGCTAGTTGCGCTACTTTATCTACAGCTTCTTGAACATAAGATTCACCAAATTGGCGTTGCCCTTGCTCATATGCTGCCATAATATCAGAGACGGGTTTGGTTTTAGATACTGCAAGTAACGTAATGTCGTTACTATTGCGCTGTGCATTTTGCGCTGCCTCTGCAATTCTAGCGTAGGCGGATGTGAGTCGTTCTGCTATTGTAACCATATATTTATCAGTTAGTTGTGGAGTCATAAATGGATATCACCGAATTATTGGCATTTAGTGTGCAACATAAAGCATCAGATTTGCACTTATCATCAGGGGTATCACCTATGATACGTGTTGATGGTGATGTGCGACGAATTAATATACCAGCACTTGGAGATAAAGAAGTCAGCAGTCTGGTTTATGACATTATGAACGATAACCAGCGTAAGGACTATGAACAAAATCTCGAAGTGGATTTTTCTTTTGAAGTCCCTAATTTAGCACGTTTTCGTGTAAATGCCTTTAACTCTAATCGTGGTCCTGCTGCCGTTTTCCGTACAATCCCGAGTGATGTATTGACACTTGAAGATTTGGGCGCGCCGGAAATATTTAAACAAATTTCAGATAACCCACGAGGTTTAGTATTAGTTACCGGCCCTACAGGCTCAGGTAAGTCGACTACACTTGCAGCCATGGTGGACTATATAAATCAAAATAAACATCACCATGTACTGACCATTGAAGATCCTATCGAATTTGTGCACGATAATAAACTCAGCTTAATTAACCAGCGTGAAGTTCACCGCGATACACATAGTTTTTCTAATGCGCTGCGAAGTGCATTGCGTGAAGACCCTGATGTTATTTTGGTAGGTGAGTTACGAGATCTAGAAACTATTCGCCTTGCTATGACTGCTGCTGAAACTGGTCACTTAGTATTTGGCACTTTGCATACCACGTCGGCACCTAAAACCATTGACCGTATTATTGATGTATTCCCTGGTGAAGAAAAAGACATGATCCGCTCTATGCTTTCTGAATCACTTCGTGCGGTTATCTCACAAACACTGATCAAGAAGGTCGGTGGAGGGCGAGTGGCTGCACACGAAATCATGTTGGCAACGCCTGCTATTCGTAACTTAATTCGTGAAGATAAAATTGCTCAAATGTACTCATCGATTCAAACCGGTGCGTCGCAGGGCATGCAAACCATGGATCAATGTTTAACGAATCTAGTTAACCGAGGCATTATCACTCACTCAGCGGCGTATACAAAAGCACAAGATAAGACGCAGTTTAGCGCTTAAGGAATTATTATGACTTTATCTCTAAATCACTTTTTACAAATAATGATCGACAAAAAAGGCTCTGATCTATTTGTATCAAGCCAGCTGCCTATTAGCGCTAAAATTAATGGCGAGCTGATACCTCTTAATGATGACAAACTAACCGATGAGCAAGCGCTGGAATTAGTTGAATCAGCGATGAGTGAAAAGCAAAAAGCAGAGTTTCATAGCACCAAAGAGTGTAACTTTGCAATTGCAACCAGCGAAGGGCGCTTTCGTATTTCGGCTTTTTGGCAACGTGACAGAGCGGGGATGGTTATTCGCCGGATTGTGACCCAAATACCTGATGTAAAAGAGCTGGGATTGCCCTCAGTACTTACTGATGTGATTATGTCAAAGCGCGGACTTGTATTATTTGTTGGTGGTACTGGAACAGGTAAATCAACGTCTTTGGCGGCGCTTATTGGTTATAGAAATCGCAATCAACGTGGGCATATTCTAACCATAGAAGATCCAATTGAGTTTGTTCATGAACATAAAAAAAGCATTATTACTCAACGTGAAGTGGGCTTAGATACTGAAAGTTTTGAGTCAGCACTAAAAAGCTCTTTACGCCAAGCGCCTGATGTTATTTTGATTGGTGAAATTCGATCGCAAGAAACTATGGAGTATGCGTTAAGCTTTGCAGAAACAGGTCATTTATGTGTTGCTACCTTGCATGCCAACAATGCCAACCAAGCCATTGACCGTATTATGCACTTAGTGCCAAAAGAGAAGCACGATAAGCTTAAATATGATTTAGCATTAAACTTACGGGCTATTATTGCCCAGCAGCTTATCCCAACCTCTGATGGGGAGGGACGTGCTGCTGCTATAGAGGTATTATTGAATACGCCAATGGTGAGTGAGCTGATTAAAAACGGTAACATTGGTGGTATTAAAGAAACCATGGCCAAATCAACTGAAATGGGCATGCAGACCTTTGACCAAGCGCTGTTTGAGCTTTACAGACAGCAACGGATTAACTATGCCGATGCACTTCATCATGCAGACTCGCCAAATGATTTACGTTTAATGATAAAACTGCGTAATAACGAGCAGCAAGGAGCTGGGTTTTTACAAGGTGTAACTATTGATGGCCTTGATGATAAAGGTAATATTACCTAGTAATTAATTCTTTGTTGCCTATATGGATGTAGGTAAGGGGCGTGGGCAGGACGTGGAAGCTTTGCTCGGTTTTTACTTATTCTTACATGGATGTAAGCTAGTAGAATAACGTAGGTGCAGTTATCGAGCCGGCTAGGTTACAAACCTCGCGCCGCGATTAAATTGCCCCTAGTTTGAATGAATTTTAATCCGCAAAGACTAACAGACCCTAGTCAAAATCCACACATAAAAAAAGCGCCCTAGGCGCTTTTTTTGTTAAATCAATTTATTCGCCATAACTGGCTTCAAAAAAGCTCTCTAGAATAATCACCGCAGACATATTATCTACGTTGCCTTTACCTAAGTTTTTATAACCACCACGTTCAAACAATCGTGCTTTAGCATCAGCGGTAGTTAAGCGCTCATCTTGAGTATGAACCGCAATACCGTAATGATTATGCAATCGATTGGCGAACTTTTTGGCTTTAAAGGTGACCTCTTGAGAAGTGCCATCCATATTAAGCGGTAAGCCAACCACCATTAAGTCAGGTTGCCACTCTTTTACCTGCACAGCAATGTCATCCCAATTAGGGATGCCATCTTGAGCTTTCACCGCTTTCAAACTGGTGGCGCTGCCTGTCAATTCTTGACCAATTGCGATACCAATGCTCTTAGTACCAAAATCAAATCCCATTACGGTGCGCTCACCTTGCGGTTTTACAGTTTTTTTAGTCATGTTTGTCTTTTATGTTATTAGGCATGTCCAGCTTCAGGGCTTAATTGGCTAACATCAAAACCAAGCATAGAGACTGCCATTTCCCAGCGCTTTTCCACTGGGGTATCAAAAATTATTTTAGGGTCGGCTTTTATAATCAACCAGCTATTATCAAGTAGCTCTTGTTCTAGCTGGCCTTGCTCCCAACCTGAGTAACCTAAGGTAATTATAAATTGCTCGGGTGCTTGAGCAGTAGTTAATGTGGCTAATACATCTTTTGAGGTAGTGATCATAATATCACTACTCAACTTTTGGCTTGCCGAATACCCCGGTTTTGGTGAATGTAGTACAAAGCCACGATCCGTTTTTACCGGCCCGCCAGCATACACTGTCACTTGCGCGGCATGTTGCGACTTATCGTTATCAATATCAATTTTGTCGAGTAACTCACCTACGGTGACATCAATCGGCTGATTGATAACAAGTCCCATAGCGCCTTCTTCATTGTGTTCACAAATATAAGTGACGGCACGTTTAAAAAAAGGGTCTTGCATTGATGGCATTGCGATTAAAAAGTGATTTTCTAATGACTGCATAAGTTTTACCCTTTTAGTTATTGAATCTTGAGTATGGCATAGTCCCATGTTTTAACACTAAAAATTTATTCGACTTTAAGCGGTGACTATAGAAGCGCCACTGCTTAAAGTTTGTTATGGCTTTAATATTATTTACTAAGCTTTCTCTCTATAGCATCAAATAAAATACCGGTAATAGAAATATCGTAAGCGGCCTCAATTTCTTTAACACAGGTTGGTGCTGTTACGTTAATTTCAGTTAACTTATCGCCAATGATATCTAAGCCAACAAATATTAAGCCTTTTTCTTTCAATGTAGGGGCAACTGCTTGAGCAATTTTAAGATCTGACTCACTAATTGGGCGTGCTTCACCACGTCCGCCGGCGGCTAAGTTACCGCGCGTTTCGCCGTTTTGTGGGATACGCGCTAAACAATAAGGAATAACTTCACCATCAACAACCAATACGCGCTTGTCACCTTGAGTGATCTCTTCAATGTAATTTTGCGCCATCGCAAAGCGACTGCCATGCTCAGTTAAGGTTTCGCATATTACGCCAATATTGGCATCATCTGCTTTTACTCTAAAAATAGAAGCACCACCCATACCATCCAGTGGTTTTAAAATAATATCTTTGTGCTCGGCTAAAAATTCACGGATTTGCTTTTGGCTGCGCGTAACTAACGTATCAGGTGTATGCTCACTAAACCAAGCGGTAAATAGTTTTTCATTGGCGTCACGCAAGCTCTGTGGCTTATTAATAACTAAAGTACCCGCTTGCTCAGCACGTTCTAAAATATAGGTTGCGTAAATATATTCAGTATCAAAAGGCGGATCTTTACGCATTAAAATAACGTCTAAGTCAGCCAGTGCAATGGTGATTTTTTCTTCAAGTTGATACCACTTTTCTGCGTTATCAAAAACCTGTGCTTTGGCTGCAGTAGCGTAGGCATTGCCTTGACGCAGCGATAAATCATCCATTTCCATGTAGTAAATTTCGTAGCCACGGGTTTGCGCTTGCATCATCATTGCAAAACCGGTGTCTTTTTTAATATTAAATCCACTAATAGGATCTGAAATAATACCTAACTTAATTGCCATGCGCTGTGCCTTAGTTTATGTGTTTTTTACAACTGTAATCTTGATATGTGGGTGCTTTTAGTTATTTCAATTAGCTAAATCGCCAAATTGTAATTGCAGTGCGCTTAAAACGGTTAACGCTGCTGTTTCTGTGCGAAGTACCCGCGGGCCTAAGCGAATATCTACAAATTCTTGTTGCTTTGTTTGTGCTATTTCATCGTTAGTAAATCCACCCTCAGGCCCTACTAAAAAGCGCACGCCGTCATCGGGAACGGTAATGGTTTTAATACTGTGTTCGGCGCGAGGATGCAGAGTTAATTTAATGGCAGCTGTTTGCTGTTCAAGCCAGGTTTTTAAATCAACAGGTGAGTGTACTTTTGGCACAAAGTTGCGCCCAGATTGCTCTGCTGCGGCAATGGCTATTTTTTGCCATTGCTGGTGTTTTTTTTCTAAGCGGTCGCCACTTAGTTTTACGCCGCAGCGCTGGCTAAAAATAGGGGTGATTTCAGTGATCCCTAATTCAACAGACTTTTGAATGGTAAAATCCATTTTGTCACCACGGGATACGCACTGGCCTAAATGAATTTTTAATGGTGATTCAACGTCATGAGGATTAAATTCAAGCGGCATAACAACCACGCTCTTTTTACTCACCTCAATAATTTCACTTAGAAACTCTCCGCCTTCACCATTAAAAATAGAAACCTGCTCGCCCACTTTCATGCGCAACACACGGCCTATGTGCCCTGCAGCATCATCGTCAAGGTTTAAAGGAGTATTAAGGGCAATTGGTGATGATTGATAAATATGAGGCACTCGCATGGCAAATCACTTTTTTACATAGAAGTTATATCCCTCTATGGTAAGTAAGCAAAGGCTTGGGTGCAATTATTTATTTTTCATATTCAGGGACTGCAAGCTCTGTTAGTTCTTGTGCGGTTTGGGCTATATCGGTATCACAGGACAAATGATTTGAATGGCACTCTTCATTTATGGGGTTAATGTCATAGCCATGATTGGTTTGACTAATAATATAGCGTTTTTCATGTAATGAATTATAAATAAAGCGCTGTGTATCATCAGCGAGCAAATAATCTGTTTGGTTGAATAATACGCCTTGAACATTGTGGTGTTCGTGAAGGTAGCTGGCCAGTTCTGAAATACTGATTTCGTTCTCAATATCGCAATAGCAATAATCTTTAACGAGTTCATCAAACATCATTTTAACCAGCTTTTGCGTGTTCGCACCGGCTATTATGATGTCCCTTTTAGCAGCATCATTAGTATTTATGTAATGTTTTACAAATGCTCGGCTGAACTCGTTATCTATATCGATTAATAGATAACTTCCTGTTTTAATTGCCATATGCCTAAAGTCCCTGTTAATTTACCAAACAATTAAATAGGGACGTTAAGCAACGGCTAAATTTAATGAGTTTGGTACTAAATTGAAAACATACTTATTAATAAATAACCAATAGCACAAAATACAGCAAATTCAATACAGGCAATGCCAATATTATCCTGATGATCGACTTCAAGTGCGGTATCTATATTTGGCATTGAAATAATTTTTATAATATACGTTAAACAGTATAGTAACAGCCACATCACACCGCAATGCATTACCAAAGTAAATAAGTTCTCTACCATTTTACCGTTTTGAAACGCCGCACTCGATAAACCAGCATACGCAGCAAGAGCTAAGCCTATTGATTTACCCGCATAGCGAATACCAATGGAGGTGTTTTCTAAACCAAAGTTACTTTGCAACGAGGCCCCTTGGTTGGCTTTAGCAAAGCGGTTTTCGCGTATTTTACTGTCTAGGGCAAACATGCCTTGTAAAACAAAAAAGCTTACCGAGGCTATTAATAAATTACTAAAGCCTTGAGTGTGTGTCCACGTATATAAACCCAATACTAAAATGCAGTTGGCAATCAGCATGCCTGAATCAACCAACGCTGCACAAACGTTTTGTTTTAATATAGCTGCTTCTTCATTAAAGCGGCGTAAAATCCATTTACGGTGGATTAAATGTCCCATTTTTATAAACGAAAATAACAGCACAATTAATAAAATGACTTTCAGCGGATTTGATTGAGCGGTGCTAATACTAATTTCATCGAACAAAAATGCCATCGTGGCGATCACGACTGATATTTCAGAAGCAAAACTAATTCCCATTGCAAAGTTATCATGTTGCGCTAATTCTTCTTTAAGTGCTTGTTTTGCTTTTATTTGAGTAATAATTCTTAAACTGATGATAATAATACAAATAACCACAAAACTAATAGCAATCGCAACTAAACTAGTGTTAGATAATGACAAGTATGACATGGTGTTCCTAAATAGATTTACCTTGATAGGTTTTTAACCATTCTAGTATGGTTATTGGTGAGATAAAAGAGGGTATTGATGAGTAACGACACGCAGCTTCCTATTGAATTACAAAAACTGGGTGAAACGCGTTTTGCAGCGCTGTATCCCGAACAACAAATCCAGCAGCAAATCGTGCGTTTATTAGCGTTAAGTGATTTTGCTTGGCGTAGTTTAAGTTCTCAACCTTCGCTGTTGTCTTGGTTGCTATGCGAAGTTGAAATTAATAATAGAGAAATTTCAGATCCCTTTGCAACACTTAATATAAATGAAGTAGAAGAGCAGCAGTGTCATCAATTACTGCGCCAATATCGTGAAAAGTACTGGCTAAAAGTCGCTTTTTTAGACTTATGTTGTGAAAACTCAATTGCGGATAGCATTAAATACATTAGTGAACTTGCCAATAAACTGATAGATAGTGCTAATCAATGGGCCTACAATAATGTTGCTAAAACTAATGGTGAACCATTAGATGAAGATAAAAACGCTTTACCATTAATGGTACTAGGCATGGGGAAGTTAGGAGGGCAAGAGCTAAATTACTCATCTGATATCGACCTTATTTTTGCATACCCCCGCAACGTTAAAACCCAAGGCGGTCGTCGCTCGCTCGAAGCATCTGTTTTTTATACTAAAGTGGCCCAAAAGTTAATTACAGCCCTGAACCAATGCACCGTAGATGGCCAAGTATTTCGGGTTGATATGCGTTTGCGCCCATTTGGTGAAAGTGGTCCGTTGGTGATGAGCTTTAATGCCATTGAAGACTATTACCAAGAGCAAGGGCGTGATTGGGAGCGCTACGCGATGTTAAAAGGGCGATTAATTGGCACGCCTAGTCGTTATTGGCAGGAATTTAATACTTTGCTGAGACCTTTTGTTTATCGTCGCTACATTGATTTTTCGGTGATTGAATCGCTTAGAAAAATGAAACTCATGATTGCCCAAGAAGTGCGTCGTAAGCGCTTAACTAATAACATTAAATTAGGTGGTGGCGGCATTCGCGAAGTTGAATTTATTGTTCAAGCATTGCAAATGGTCAGAGGCGGCAGAGAAGCAAATTTACAAACACAATCTTTATTAACTGCATTAGAGCAGTTAACAGTTAGTCAAGTGATTGATGAGCATGAAGCCAGAGGGCTTAAAAATAACTACCTTTATTTACGTAGGGTAGAGCAATACCTACAAATTTTTGATGATCAGCAAACACAAACTCTGCCTGATGATGAGCTAAATCAGCAACGGCTGAATGTATTGTTGAAGCAAGGTAATTTTGACTCAGCTATTGAAAAAATAGAACAGGTCATGGCGCAAATTCATAATGAGTTTATTCAGGTAATTGGTGAAGAAACTGAACCACTTGATACTTGTGAAGGCGCGTTTATAAGTACTTGGGATCATGGTGATGTTAGCTTTTTGAATGAACCAAGAGAAGAGTGGCAAACACCATTACATGACTTCAAACAGCGCCTATCTAAAGCCAAAGTGGGCAACCGTGGACGCGATATTCTTGATAAATTAATGCCTGCATTACTAAAACAATTAAACGACTTTAATGCTACTGCCAGTGCGTTTACAACGGTATGCCAAATACTAAATAAAATTATTTCGCGCACCGCTTATTTAGAGCTGTTGTATGAAAACCCAGGAACGTTAAAGCAGTTAGTTTTGCTCTGTTGCCATAGCAAGTGGATTGGAGAGCATATTTCATTGTATCCCATTCTACTCGATGAACTTATCGACCCTGCAGTGCTGTATAAACCGACCCCATTAACAGCGTATAAAGATGAAATAAGACAGTATTTTTTACGTATTGAACATGACGATCTTGAACAACAAATGGAAGCATTGCGTCAGTTTAAACAAACCCATCAGTTACGGATTGCTGCCGCAGATGCCACTGGCGTAATTGATGTAATGAAAGTAAGCGATCACTTAACCGCACTTGCAGAAGCGATAGTTGATCAGGCTGTTAATATTGCTTGGTATCATTGTGTTAAACGTTTTGGCATGCCACCTAATACCGATGATGAACATAAAGGCTTTGCCGTTATTGCGTATGGAAAAACCGGTGGTTTTGAGGTGGGTTATGACTCTGATCTCGATTTAGTTTTTGTGCATAACCATGACGGTACCAGCTATACCAGCGGCGACAAGGCAATTGACTCAAGGCAATTTTATTTAAAGCTAGCACAGCGTTTAATGCATTTATTTAATACTCGTACTGCTTCAGGTATTTTATATGAATTAGATACTCGACTTCGTCCAGAGGGGGCATCAGGGTTATTAGCGATTAACTTAGAGAGTTTTAATCATTACCAACAAACTCAAGCATGGACGTGGGAGCATCAAGCTTTAGTCAGAGCGAGGCTGATTTTAGGCCAAACTGAATTAGTAACGCGTTTTGCACAAATTCGCGCCGAGATATTGTGTCAAAAACGTGATGTTGAACTGCTAAAAACCGACGTAATTAAAATGCGCGAAAAAATGCGTGGCCATTTAGCTAAAGGCAACGAGCAGCAGTTTGATTTAAAACAAGACGTGGGGGCGATGACCGATATTGAGTTTATCACCCAATATTTAGTATTAAAGTACGCTCATGAATTTACCCATTTATGCGACTATTCTGACAATGTCAGAATTTTAACGGACGCAGCTAAAATTGGTTGCATTACAGACACACAAAAACAGCAACTTATTAAAGCCTATATAGATTATCGCTCACGCTATCATGTGTTGAGCTTAGATCAGCAGGGTCGCTGCGTAAAACGTGAAGATTTTAGTGAAGATATTAAAAATGTCACGTCGATATGGCAGGCTATTTTTGAATTAAATTGAATAAATACATAGGCGCTCGATTATTATTGAGCGCCTATAAAGCCAAGGGTCTGTTGAACTTTGCGGATTGATATTTGTTCAAACTAGGGGCAATTTAATCGCGGCGCGAGGTTTGTAACCTAGTGGGCTAAGTAAGAACCGAGCAACAAAGAGTTAATTGCTCCTAGGCAGAACCCTTCGGGCAGCGCCTGTTTGGCATTTATTCCGCGTTATCGCCTATTTATGGGGAATAACCACACTTCATAGGCTCTGCCTTGCCTAAATACTAAACAGACTGCTGCAAATTCAACCTTGAAAGGTCAACAGACCCTAGTTAATTACTTAGCTTTAAACAGTTTGTACGTACAAATTCAGACGGTAGCTCGGTAATAACCGCTGCGCGTTGTTTAGGGCAGAAAAACGCATACACTTCATTTGAAAAATCATCATTTATAGAGCGGCTAACGCGGTATAAAGCGGAGTTAAAACTGCTATCTATTCGAAAGTGATCCTTAACAACGTAATCTTTGTCTAAGTACCACATTAAAGTAATACCTTCGTTATTAGCATATTGGGTTAGTACGGTACGCAAGGTTGAGTCACGTTGGAAGCGACGCGGGCCTACTTCTCCACTCCAATTTAAAGGCATAGGCTCTACTACAAAAGAACGCTGGTTTAGCGCTCTGTCGAGGCTAAGATCGGGTTTTTCGAGTTCAATTACAAATTTGTCATTGTCTTTATTGACAGAAATTCTATCTCGGATTGATGCATAAAACCGCGATAACCCTTCAGCCGCAGCGTTAGTGGTTTGTTGATAATTGAGTGACGACGAACCATTTAGTAGAAAGTAAATGGCTGCACCAATTAACAATAAAGCTAAAAGTATATATCTAATCCAAAACCACATGGCTGTTACTCATCTTTGTTATTTTAATAACCCATCTTTAATAGAAAGAGGGGGCGTCTTTATCGGGTCGTGTTTTAAAACGTCTATGCAACCACATATATTGTTCAGGGGCGGCATTTATTGATTGTTCCATGCGCTGATTAACACGTGTTACATCGGCTTTATCATCGCCGCTTGGGAAGTTTTCAAGCTCAGGCACGATTTCTAAGTGGTACTTTCCGTTGTTATCCCTATAAGCAATTAAGCTCATTGTTTCGCAGTTTTTACTACCAGCAAACATTAGTGTACCAGTGGTGGTTGCTGTATCGGGTACTGCGTAAAAAGGCACAAACTCACAGCGGTTACGGCCATAATCCTGATCGGGTAAGTAATAACACAGTTTTTTATTTTTTAATGATTTTAATAATCCTTTTACGTCTTTTTTTCCAACCATGTATTCATTAGAGCGAAGACGTCCATTGGTGGTAAAGTATTCCATAAGCGGGTTGTTATGCGGGCGGTAAAAGCCAATACCTTGGCACTTCAATCCCATTACGCGGCTTGTCATTTCAAGATGCAGTATATGTGGAACAAGTAATAAAACGCCTTTTCCTGATTGTTGTACGCGCTCAAAATGCTCAAGCCCTTTTATTGACCCGAGTACTTTTTTGACCCGCCACTGTGGCCACCACCAAGCCATGCCGGTTTCAACCATCGCAATACCGGTATTTTCCATGTTCTTAAGTACCAGCTGTTGTTGCTCGGTTTCGCTCATTGTGGGGAAACAGCGTTTAATATTAACCTCAGCAATATGCCTTCTACGCTTCATATATTTATGAACCAAGCGTCCTAGCTGCTTACCCATAGCTAATTGTAGTTTTTGCGGTAACCAAGAAATGAGATATAAAAACAAAACACCAATCCAGGTTAGCCAATAACGAGGACCTAAAAAAGAGGCTTTAAAAGGGGATGAGTTAACCACAAAAATTTCTCTAAAAATAAAAGGCTAGTTTAACGCTATGTGTTAAAAAATACAAAAAGCCAGCAAAAAGCTGGCTTTAGTGATTATTTATAATGAAGTCGTCTGCTTAGTTAACGGTATTTAAACCTTGGTTTATACCCACTAAATCTTCACGGCTCAATGTTCCTGTTGCTTGTTTTAAGCGAAGCGTTGATACAACATAACGATAACGTACATCAGCAAGGTTACGCTTTGCATTGTACAAGTTTTGCGTACTGATCAGTACATCAACGATTGTACGTGTACCTACTTCAAAACCCGCTTCAGTGGCTTTTAATGCACTTTCAGCTGAGATAACTGCTTGTTCGAGCGCTTTAAATGTTGCAATGTCAGATACCACTTGATTGTAAGAAGTAATTACAGAGCGAGTTACTGCACGATAATCGGTTTCAAAATCTTGGCTAGCAGCAACGTAAAATGCACGTGCTTGATCTGTTGCAGCAACCGTTGCGCCACCTGAGTAAAGTGGGACGCTAAAGTTTAGTCCAATAGAGGTTGAATCAGAACGAGGCTGGTCGTCAAAACTAGCGCCATTTAACTCACTATCTGTTAATGAGTCGCCGTAGCTAGCATTTAACGTTAGTTTTGGGTAATGACCTGCTTTTGCGAGTTCAATTTGTTCTTTAGCTATATCAACCGTTATTTTTGATACTTGCAGATTTAAGTTTTTGTCTTTAGCTATTTTAACTAAATCAGTTGCAGGCGTACTTGGCTTAACAGTAGAAAATGTTTCGGTGTTTAACATATCCAGCTTTGCGTGGTACTTACCAGTGATCTCACGTAGCTGCTCACGGGCTGTTTCTACCGCATTATTAGCAATGATCTCTTGCGCTACTGAATTATCAAATTGTGCTTGTGCTTCATGTACATCGGTAATAGCTGTTAAACCTACAGCGTAACGCTGTTTAGTTTGTTCAAGTTGGCGCTCAATGGCACGTTTTTCAGCTTGTACAAATTCAAGGTTATCAATAGCGCTAAGTACGTTAAAATAGCCCTCAGCAACACGCACAATTAGGTTTTGCTTGGCAAAGTCGTATTGGCCGCTTGCTTGAAGTGCTTGTTTGTCGGCTATACCTAATGAATTCCATGCGCCTAAATCAAATAACGTTTGGTTTAAGCTAATACCACGAGAAAACTCGTCGTTTTCAGCATTAATTTTATCAAGAGAAGATAAATCCTCAGATTGTCTGAAGGAAGTTGAGTCAGACTTTGTGTAACTCATAGTCAAGCCAATTTGCGGTAATAGTGCGCTCATAGCGCGATCGCTTTGGTATGATTGAGCATCAGCTTGGGCTTTTGCTTTTAAAACGGTAGGATCGTTGGCTGTTGCGATTTCAAAAACTTGAAGTAAATCTTCAGCATTGGCTACGGTTGAGCCCAATGCGCATGATAAACTAACCAGTGCTGCAAGGATGTTCTTTTTCATGTGATGTTCGGTCCTTAGACAATTTTTGTACTACAGGCATGTTAACCTGTTTTACTTAATAACTAAAAAAAAAATTAGTAAAACAACGTTCTCAAGTGTAACAGAATATATACCTAACACGCCTCATTCGCTCAATTTAGCGTTTTAATAGGGCTGGCAATCAAGGCGTTGATGTATCTACGCTTTCAAAAAGGAAATAAAAAACATGGCGAATAAAAGTCGTACTCAATTTACCCATGATGATGTGAGATTAAAACCGGTTGAAAATTTGTATAACGGTTTTTTTAAAATAAACCTTTATCAATTTCAGCATGCCCTGTTTGCTGGTGGAGAGTCTGAGGTTATTCGTCGAGAAATTTTAGAGCGTGGCGATGCGGTCGCGGTATTACCTTATGATCCAGTCACTGAGCAAGTATTGCTTATAGAACAAATTCGAATTGGCGCAATTAAAAGCAAACATACGCCTTGGCTGTTAGAATGTATAGCGGGTATGACCGATGGCAGTGAAGATTACGAAGCGGTTGTTAAAAAAGAAGCGCTTGAAGAAGCGGGGCTTAATTTAACAGAACTTGAGTTTATGTTGTCTTATCTTTCAAGCCCCGGCGGTACTACAGAGCGTTTGTTCTTATATTTAGCTCACGCCGATTTAAGCCAAATGAGTACTGGCATTTATGGGTTAGAAACCGAAGGTGAAGATATTAAAACCCATATTATGCACGTAGACGAAGCACTACAGCGACTTAATAGTGGTGAAATAGATAATGCTGCTACCGTAATTTGCTTGCAATGGTTAGCGCTAAATCGCGATAAGATACGTAAAAAGTGGGCATAGTTTTTAATTTTTAATAGTAATGGCGGTATTTTGACAGCACTTTTAACCACTAATCGATACATTCAAAGCCTTCCAAAGTATTTAACGCTTTGTGAGCACAATTACGTACGCCTTTTAAAACTACTGCCTCATGAGCAAGTGATTGGCAATGTAAGAGAAATTAAATTAGGGCACAGTGAATTTGCAATTCACATAGATGATAGTGCTAAGTACACACTTGATGTTTCTATTAAACAGTTAAATGGCATGCTCGTTGGCATTGCACCGCTGTATTTAACGGTACGTTTGTACAATGATGCGAAGGTGGCTGAAATTATTCATCATGACTACCACCAACGAATTAAGCCTTCTTATGGTTACCCTAACCCAAAAATGCATCAAAAAGATGAAAAGTATCAGTTAAATGCTTTTTTGTATGACTGGTTGGTAGCGTGTGTTGAAAGAGGTCAATCAACACTTAATTGGGATGTAAATAATGGCTTGGTTTGATGACATCTATTATTTTGAACAAACTACGCTTCGAATTGCACATCTAACTGATTGCCACCTTTTTAGTGATAAAGATGCTAAATACTTTGGCGTTAATACCGCTGAACATTTTGTTAAAGCATTGGCCGATATAGCAAAGCAGCAGCCTGATGCGTTGATATTTGGTGGTGACCTAACGCAAGATCACAGCTTTAATTCGTATTTATTATTTGCAGAACTTATTCATAATAGTGACGTTGATTGCCCCGTATTTTGGGTGCCTGGTAACCATGATGAAATTGAACAGCTTAATTTAATAAGTGGTGGGCAAATACAACACGCTAAACACATAGTGGCACAAGGGATTGAGCTGATATTAATTAATTCTAAAGGTGATACACCAGCAGGGTGGGTTAGCGCCACACATTTAGATGAAATTATGGCGTGCTTAGTTGATTCAAATAATCGCCATATTGCATTTTGTCATCACAACCCATTACCTATTAATGGCTACCTAGATAAACATATGCTAGAAAATGGGCCGCAACTATTAAATTTATTAGTTAATAATGGTCGCGTTGATGCGCTGTTTCATGGGCATGTCCATAATGACTATCAACAGCAGTTTAGAGGGCTCAATGTTTACGCTACCCCAGCCAGCTGCGTGCAATTTAGTAAACACAGCGCGACTTGGCAGCAAGAAAATAAAGGGGCAGCTTATCGCATGCTGTATTTAAATGCTGAGCAACAACAGGTGCATATACACTCGGACGTGGTATGGTTAAACGAGTAATTTATATTCACGGTTTTAATAGCTCTGAAAAATCATATAAAGCTGTGCGCTTTGGTGAGCTTATGGCACACTATGATGTTGATTATTGTGTGCCGCGTTTAAATCATGAGCCTGTAGAGGCTATTATAGCGCTTGAACAACTATTAACACCGAATACCGTATTATTGGGCAGCTCGCTAGGTGGTTTTTTTGCCACGTATTTATCGCAGCGTTATCAAATTCCTGCGGTGGTAATTAATCCTGCCGTTGCCCCATATACATTATTAGAGCCTATACTTGGGCCTAATTATAATCCGTATCAAGATTATAATTACCAATTACAATCTCGTCATATAGATGCGTTAAAAGCATTAACGGTGACAGAGTTAAAACACCCTGAGCTGTTGTATTTATTACAGCAAACAGGGGATGAAGTGTTAAATTTTCAGCACGCAATAAAGTATTACTCACAATGTAAACAGTTAATTGAATTTGGCGGCGATCATAGCTTTAATGGCTTTGAACGCGCTTTTTCAAGCATTGTCGATTTTCTTAAAATCAGATATTAGCGTATATAAAGATAAAAACTATGACTCAACAAAATTATAACGCCGAAGCCATTGAAGTACTTAATGGATTAGAGCCGGTAAAACGCCGCCCTGGCATGTATACAGATACCACAAGGCCAAACCATTTAGGCCAAGAGGTAATTGATAACAGTGTTGATGAAGCAATGGCTGGGCACGCAACACGTATTGATGTCATTTTACATGAAGATAATTCGCTTGAGGTGAGTGACGATGGCCGAGGTATGCCAATTGACATTCACCCAGAAGAAGGTATTCCAGGAGTTGAGTTAATATTTACTAAGCTGCATGCCGGCGGTAAGTTTTCAAACAAAAACTATCAATTCTCTGGTGGCTTGCATGGCGTAGGTATCTCGGTTGTTAATGCGCTATCTACCCGCGTGGAAGTAACGGTTCGCCGTGATGCGCAGCAATTTAGAATGGCTTTTGAGCATGGCGATAAAGTTGAAGATTTAAATGTTATTGGCTCAGTGGGTAAACGCAACACTGGTACTACGGTACGTTTTTGGCCAGATACCAGCTATTTTGACTCTGCTAATTTTTCTTTGACTAAGCTTAATCACTTATTAAAAGCTAAAGCGGTTTTATGTCCAGGTTTGCGTATTAAGTTTGTAAATAAACAAACGAAAGAAACCCAAGAGTGGTTTTATGAAACAGGCTTAAAAGATTACTTAATTGAAGCCGTTAAAGGTTACGAAATACTACCTAAAGACCCATTTGTGGGTGAGTTTTCAAGTTCTATTGAAGGCGCTGATTGGGCGGTAGTATGGATGCCTGAAGGTGGTGAGTCGATAGCCGAAAGTTATGTAAACTTAATTCCTACCGCGCAAGGGGGCACCCATGTAAATGGTCTGCGCCAAGGGCTTTTAGAGGCGATGCGTGAATTTTGTGAGTTTAGAAATTTATTACCACGTGGCGTAAAGCTCACCCCAGATGATATTTGGGAACGTTGTAGTTATGTGTTGTCGGTTAAAATGCAAGACCCACAATTTGCAGGGCAAACCAAAGAAAAACTTTCATCACGTTCATGTGCTGCGTTTGTATCGGGTGTAGTAAAAGATGCCTTTAGCTTATGGCTAAATGAGCATACTGACACCGCAGAGCTACTTTCTGAACTATGTATTTCAAATGCACAGCGTCGCTTACGTGCGGCTAAAAAAGTAGTACGTAAGCGAGTTACATCAGGCCCAGCATTACCAGGCAAACTGACCGATTGTAGTGCTGCTGATAATGACCGCACAGAATTGTTTTTAGTAGAGGGTGACTCAGCAGGGGGCTCAGCTAAACAAGCGCGAGATCGTGAATTCCAAGCAATCATGCCGTTAAGAGGTAAAATTTTAAATACTTGGGAAGTAGAATCAGGGCAAATTTTGGCCTCTCAAGAAGTGCACGATATTTCAGTTGCGCTAGGTATAGACCCAGACTCAGCCGATATGTCGGGACTACGTTATAATAAAATTTGTATATTAGCGGATGCTGACTCCGATGGACTGCATATTGCCACCTTACTGTGTGCCTTATTTGTTCGCCATTTCCCACAATTAGTTAAAACCGGCCATGTGTATGTTGCTATGCCACCGTTATTTAGAATTGATATTGGTAAAGATGTTTACTACGCGCTGGATGAAGATGAAAAAACCGGTATCTTAGCGCGCATAGAAGCAGAAAAGAAACGTGGCAAAGTAAACGTACAACGCTTTAAAGGTTTGGGCGAAATGAACCCGCTACAATTGCGTGAAACAACCATGGACCCTAATACTCGTCGTTTAGTACAGCTTACTCTTGATGAAGAGCAGCAAACAATGGAAATGATGGATATGCTACTCGCTAAAAAGCGCTCATCAGATCGCCGTCAATGGCTAGAGGATCATGGTAACAAGGCACAAGTTTAATAAGCCTTTGGGCTTTAAAACAGGAGAGGCAAATGAATAAATTATTTAGCACACTGTTGTTATTCGGCTTAATATCATCGCCAGTGATGGCGAAAAATATACTCGACAAGCTGACCGCTGCACCGGGTTTTGAAATCAGCTTATTTGCTGATGATGTTGAAAATGCACGGCAAATTGCAGTATCAAGCCGAGGTATTGTGTATGCAGGGTCTCGTAAGGCGGGCAATGTGTATGCACTGATTGACCATAACAGCGATGGCGTGGCAGATAAAAAAATAGTGATTGCAGAGGGATTAAATATGCCCTCAGGTTTAGCAATTAAAGGCGGTGACTTATATGTTGGTGAAGTGCACCGGATTATCCGTTTTAAAAATATCGATAAACACCTCAAAAACCCTGAGTATGAAGTGTTTTATAGCGATTTGCCCTCAGAGCGTCATCATGGTTGGAAATTTTTGCGTTTTGCACCAAACGACGAGCTGATAATTCCCGTGGGCGTACCGTGTAATATTTGTGAGGAAGATGCTCGCTTTGGCCGTATTTTTTCGTTAAATACCGATACCAAAGAAATAACGACTTTAGCCAAAGGTGTACGTAATACGGTGGGTTTTGACTTTCATCCTAGTACGCAAATGCTATGGTTTAGTGATAACGGCCGCGACATGATGGGGGATGATATTCCACCTGATGAGTTAAACCGCATTACTAAGGAAGAAGAGCACTTTGGTTTTCCATACGTGCATGGTGGCGTTATTGTTGATCCTGAGTTTGGTGAAGGCAAAAATATTGCTGATTACACTCAACCTGCATTGGCATTGGGGGCGCATGTTGCGCCATTGGGTATTCATTTTTATACCGGCAAACAGTTCCCAGATAGCTACAAACAACAGTTATTTGTTGCTGAGCATGGTTCATGGAACCGCTCTAAAAAGGTTGGTTATAAAGTGGCTGTGGCAACCATAGAAAATGCCAAAGTAACTAAATATACGCCACTGATCACCGGCTTTATGCAAGACGAAACGACATTTGGACGCCCTGTTGCATTTGCACAATTAAATGATGGCAGTCTATTGGTAAGCGATGATTACGCTAACGTAATTTACCGCGTAAGCTATAAGAAAAACTAGGTAAGCTTTAATGAGTGATACAGATACCTTGCTAATGCAAGGAATTGAACAGCAAACAATGGGGCGTTTTACCGAAGACGCCTATTTAAATTATTCAATGTACGTGATCATGGATCGTGCCTTACCGCACGTTGGTGACGGCTTAAAACCCGTTCAGCGTCGTATTATTTATGCGATGAGTGAACTGGGGTTATCGGCAAGTGCTAAATACAAAAAATCAGCCCGTACCGTGGGTGATGTATTAGGTAAATACCATCCTCACGGTGATAGTGCCTGTTATGAAGCCATGGTACTTATGGCGCAGCCGTTTTCTTATCGCTACCCGTTAGTTGATGGTCAAGGTAACTGGGGTGCTGCAGATGATCCGAAGTCGTTTGCGGCAATGCGTTATACCGAAGCGCGTTTATCTAAATTCTCTGAAGTATTACTTAAAGAGTTAGGCCAAGGGACTGTTGATTGGACGCCAAACTTCGACGGCACCATGGATGAACCATTAGTATTGCCATCGCGCTTACCGCATATATTACTTAATGGTGTCACCGGTATTGCGGTAGGTATGGCAACCGATATACCGCCGCATAATGTGCGTGAAGTAGCTAGTGCCTGTTGTTTATTACTTGATAAGCCAAAAACCGAGCTCGAAGAGTTACTGGATTTAGTGCATGCGCCAGATTATCCAACTGATGCTGAAATAATTACGCCTAAGGCTGATATTCACAAAATTTATAAAACCGGCCGTGGCTCAATTAAAATGCGCGCTGTGTATTGTGAAGAGCAGGGCGATATAGTTATTACTGCGTTACCGCATCAATGTTCGGGTGCAAAAGTACTTGAGCAAATTGCAGCGCAAATGAATGCTAAAAAGTTGCCGATGGTGGCCGATTTACGTGATGAATCTGATCATGAAAATCCGACCCGTATTGTAATTGTTCCGCGTTCAAACCGAATTAAAGCTGAGCCATTAATGGCACACTTATTTGCCACCACCGATCTTGAAAAAAATTACCGCGTAAACTTAAATATGCTCGGCTTAGATGGTCGTCCACAGGTTAAAGATTTACGTAGTATTTTAACAGAGTGGTTAACCTTTAGACGCGAAACGGTACGTCGTCGTTTGCAATATCGACTTGATAAAGTACTGGCTCGATTACATATTTTAGAAGGTTTACTGGCTGCCTTTTTAAATATTGATGAAGTTATAGAAATCATCCGCTCTGAAGATAAGCCTAAACCAATATTGATGGAACGCTTTGATTTAACCGATATTCAAGCAGAAGCCATTTTAGAATTAAAACTTCGCCATTTGGCAAAACTTGAAGAGTTTAAAATTCGTGGTGAGCAAGACGAATTGGCAAAAGAGCGTGACAAATTAGAGCAAACATTGGGCTCAGACCGTCGCATGTCGACCTTATTGAAAAAAGAAATTCAAGAAGCTGCAGAAATGTATGGTGATGATCGCCGCTCGCCTGTGATTGAGCGTGTAGAAGCCAAAGCACTGAGCGAAAAAGATTTAATTCCATCAGAGTCTGTAACCGTGGTGCTATCAGATAAAGGTTGGGCACGGGTTGGTAAGGGTCATGACTTAGATGTGGAAGGATTAAATTACCGCGCTGGTGATGGCTATAGAGCATCAGCGAGAGGTAAAAGTAATCAGCCTGCGGTATTTTTAGATTCAGCTGGACGTGCATTTGCCACTGATGCTCATAGTCTTCCTTCAGCGCGAAGCCAAGGCGAGCCAATGACAGGGCGCTTTAACCTAACCTCAGGCGCCAGCTTTGAGCACGTAGTAATGGGTGAGGACGCTCAAGTGTTGTTAATGGCCTCCGACGCTGGTTATGGTTTTATTACTGACTTTAAAGATTTAGTGAGCAAAAACAAAAACGGTAAAGCGTTAGTGAGTGTGCCAAAAGGTGGTGTGTTACTTTCGCCAATTCGCGTTAACGACGTGGCTACTGACTACTGTATGGCGATTTCTAACGAAGGGCGGATGTTGTTATTCCCACTGCGTGACCTACCTAAGCTAGGTAAAGGTAAGGGTAATAAAATTATTTCTATTCCGGGTGCGAAAGTACAAGCCCGCGAAGAGTTTGTAAAAGTATTAGCTGTTGTGCCGCAAGGCAGCAGTGTAACGCTGCATGCAGGTAAGCGTAAGCTGACCCTTAAACCAAGCGACCTTGAGCATTACCATGGCGAGCGAGGCCGCAGAGGGAATAAGTTACCACGTGGTTTACAGCGCGTAGATGAAGCTGTGGTAGAGTTAACACCGCAACAAGTTGATGAGCCAAGCTCAGACGCAGAGCCAAGTTAATCTTGAGATCAAATTAGATAAAATTAGAAAACGGCTTACTCAGGTAAGCCGTTTTTTTATGACTGTTTTATTTCAGCGCACGCTTGTGCGCTATTTTCTCGTCTGCGCAACAAAATAACGTTATAATAAAACAATACATGATTGTGGTTATATTGGAGAGGCGCACTTGCTAGCTGTTATACGTATTTTAATAATGCTGTTGTTTATATTATTAAGTTGTTTTTTTGGTTTGTTGTTATCAATATTTAGACCATTTCATCCTAATAATGTGCATGTTATTGCAAGTTGGTTTGGCTCAATGGCTAAAATGCTTGGGGTTAAATTAGAACTAAAATATCATCCCGGTGCGCTTAAGGTGGGGCCCGCTGTGTATGTAGCGAATCATCAAAATAGCTATGATTTATTTACTATTCCAGCTATGGTGCCAAAAAATTGTGTGAGTGTTGGCAAAAAAAGCCTGAAGTGGATCCCGTTTTTTGGTCAGCTTTATTGGTTATCGGGTAATATTTTAATCGACAGAGCAAATCGCTCAAAAGCGGCAGGCACTATTTCTAAGGCAGCGGCTAAAATAAAACAAAAAGGCTTGTCGGTGTGGATGTTCCCTGAGGGGACGCGTAGTTATGGTCGTGGTTTACTCCCTTTTAAAACCGGTGCTTTTCATACAGCAATGAGTGCAGAGGTACCTGTTGTGCCAGTATGTATGAACACAACCGATAAAACCATTAAACTAAATCGCTGGGATAATGGTACAATTTACATTGAAATGTTAGCCCCCATAGCACTTGATAACAGTATCAGTGCACGTGAACATGCTAAAAGTGTGCACAGCATTATGGCTGCTAAAATAACAGAATTAGATGCTCAAGTGAGAGAGAAATAATGGAAAACTGGCGTGAAATAAGTGAAGACATCGTAACTTCATTACTTGAGGATGGTTCCGATCCGGAAATCCTTTATGAAGTAGAGCACCACTTTGTATGTGAAGATTTTACTAAGTTAGAACAAGCTGCACTTGCTGCGTTTAAACTAGGTTACGATGTAGAAGAGCCAGCAGAACTTGAGCTTGAAGACGGCGAAAAGATTTGGAGTTTTGACATTGTTGTTGAAGCCGAATTAGATGTTGACGTTATAATGGAAGACGTTGATAAGCTTGCACAGCTTGCGGTTGAATGCGACGTAGAATACGACGGTTGGGGCACTTACTTTCAAGAGTAAGGGTTACCAATGCAAAAGGCGAACAATTATGTTCGCCTTTTTTGTGTCTTATTGGATCTGTATTGTAATTACAGCCACTTTTTATTTTTAAAGTAAATACCAATCCCACCAGTCAAAACAACCAAAAACACCACAAATGCAGTAAATGCATAGGGACTATCTGTGCCAGGTATACCGCCAACATTGACCCCCAATAACCCAGTTAAAAATCCCAGTGGTAAAAATAAAGCAGCCACCACCGACATCACATACATACGCTGATTTAATTGCTCAGACACTTGGTTAGTAATGGTTTGCTGAATAACGAGTGCACGCTCTATTGAACTATCGAGCTCTTCTAAATAGCGAATAAGTAAATTGGTGGTTTCATTTAGCTTGGCTTTATCATCGTCAAACAGCCATGGGTAATGATTATTAACCATGTTGCTGAGCGCTTCTTTTTGCGGTTTTAAGTAACGTTTTAGCGCGATTGTTTGGCGGCGAAGTTGCGACAAGCCTTGGTTATCAAACTTTTTACTAGGCTCATCAATTTCTTCTTCAAAATCATCTAAGCTTTCATCTAGTTCATCTATTACCGTTTGCATACGTGAAGTGAGCTTTTGCGCTAAGCTACACACTAGTTCAGAAATACTGCTTGGTCCCTCATTATTATTTAACGAGGTTAGAATATCTTGCACTGATAATAACCGGCGCTTACGGGTAGTGATCACCACGTCTTTATTAATAAATAGGCGAATAGACACCATGTCTTCAGGGCTTTGCGCTGGGTTTAAATTGATTCCACGTAAAAACAGCATATGGCCATTCATTGTAGGAGTAATGCGAGGGCGTGTTTCATCTGCGGTGAGTGATTCAAGTTCGTAGTCGTTTAATTGGCCGCAGTTTTTTAACCAATCAACGGCTTCTTTTTGACTGTAATCCATATGCACCCACAGCTTTCCATCAGTAGGTTGCCATTGGTGTAACTGTTTACTGTTTTCTATTGGGCGAGCCCCGCCTTGTTCATCAAGAATAAGCGCATGAAGTAAGCCATTGATCATAATAATTTCTCATAGATAGTATATTTTTAATACAGTTGACTGTAGTGTATTTAACTTAGCTTTACTTTGTAGAGTTAATCAACAAAAAATTGTTTTTTAGCCTATGGTTAAGTGCATACGTTAGGGGTGCATTGTTAAACGAGTTAACTTAAAAGGTCAATCAAATCGGCTTATCGAGTAGATGAATTTATTTTGTTGGTGTTTTGTTGGCTGTAGCGTATAAAACACTTTTTTTACTAAGGGCACATTTATGACGACAAAAATAACAGTTGGTTGGCGTGAGTGGTTAAGTTTACCCGAGCTAGGCATCGAGCAAATTAAAGCAAAAATAGACACTGGTGCGCGTACTTCCTGTATTCATGCAATTAATATTGAAGAATACGAAGTCGATGGCGAAAAATGGGTTAAATTTACAGCCCAACCATTGCAAGAAGACGAGCAAACGCAAATTACCTGCAATGCCAAAGTTAAAAAGATGAAGTACGTTACCAGCTCTAGTGGCCAAAAAGAATTGCGTTACTTTATTGAAACTACATTACATGCCGGCGAATTTAGTTGGCCAATAGAAATTACATTAACAAGTCGTGCGTCTATGAAGTTTAGAATGTTGTTAGGGCGCACAGCAATGGAAAATCGCATAGTCGTTGATCCGGCTTTATCACATTTATTATAAGAATTCGTTGAGTAGCAAACATAATTATATCTGCTTGCTCAACATCATTTAGTTAAGGCTTTAATGATGAAAATTGGTATTTTATCTCGTAACAAAAAATTATATTCAACGCGTCGCCTAATCGAAGCTGCTGAGGCGCGCGGACATGAAGTGAAAGTAATTGATGCGTTACGCTCTTACATGAACATAAACTCAGAGCAACCTGAAATTCATTATCGTGGTGAAAACCTAAAAGATTTCGACGCTATCGTGCCACGTATTGGTGCATCGGTTACATTTTATGGTTGTGCTGTATTACGCCAATTTGAAATGATGGGAGTGTTCCCTGTTAATGAATCAGTGGCTATTTCTCGCTCTCGCGATAAATTACGTTCTTTGCAGTTACTATCGCGTAAAGGTGTGGGTATGCCGGTTACAGGCTTTGCCAGCAAGCCCGATGACGTAAAAGATTTATTAGAAATGGTAGGCGGCGCACCGGTCGTTATTAAGTTACTTGAGGGTACTCAAGGTATTGGTGTGGTATTGGCTGAAACACGTAAAGCAGCTGAAAGTGTTATTGAAGCATTCATGGGTTTAAAAGCCAATATCATGGTGCAAGAGTACATTAAAGAAGCCGGTGGTGCAGACATTCGTTGCTTTGTATTGGGCGATAAAGTGATTGCTGCGATGAAACGCCAAGCACAAGAGGGCGAGTTCCGCTCTAATCTTCATCGTGGTGGTAGCGCTACACTGGTACGTATTACCCCAGAAGAACGTAAAACAGCGGTTGCTGCAGCAAAAGCAATGGGTTTAAACGTTGCTGGCGTTGATTTACTCCGTTCATCTCGCGGCCCTTTGGTTATGGAAGTAAATTCATCGCCAGGCCTAGAAGGGATTGAAGTGGCAACTGGTAAAGATATTGCGGGTATGGTGATTGACTTTATTGAAAAAACGGCCTCAGTGAAAGGAACAGCAACTCGTGGCAAAGGTTAAAATTAACCGACCTTTCACCCTATTAGGTGAAAGCATTGGTGTAGGTGAACGTAAAACACTCGCACTAGAAGCTGCAAAGCTTTATACCCATTCACCGCTTAATATTCCTATTGAAGTGGTCAACGGTGTTATGGAAGGCCCTGTATTGATGGTCTGTGCGGCAATACATGGCGATGAGCTTAATGGGGTTGAGGTTGTGCGCCAGTTACTGGCTAAGATCGATCCTAACCAGTTGCGTGGCACATTAATAGCGGTGCCGATTGTGAATGTATTTGGTTTTATTCATAAATCTCGTTACTTACCCGATCGCCGTGATATGAATCGAAGTTTTCCTGGCTCTGAACGTGGTTCGTTAGCAGGTCGTATGGCGTATATGTTTTTTAACCAAGTCGCTGTGCATTGTACGCATATTATAGATTTGCATACGGGGGCGATTCATCGTACTAACTTACCGCAAATACGCGCTAATTTAGCCGATGAAGCTACAGCGCAAATGGCTAAGGCTTTTGGCACACCTGCGGTTATTGATGCGTCGTTACGCAATGGCTCATTGCGCAGTGAAGCGGCTAATTTGGGTATACCCGTTATTACCTACGAAGCAGGTGAAGCGTTGCGCTTTGACCCGATTGCGATTGCAGCGGGTGTACAAGGGGTTGATTATGTTATGCGTCATTTAAAAATGATGCGTGGTAAGCGCCCTAAAAAACTACCTGAGCCGGTTATTGCAGGTTCAACAAGTTGGGTACGAGCTGAGGTTGACGGTATAGTAAGAGCGCAAGTATCGTTAGGTGAACGTGTCACTAAAGGGCAAATACTGGCATACATAAGTAGTCCGCTTGGCGATTCTGAGCTTGAATTGCTTGCTCCACGTAGTGGCATTATTATTGGTCAGCAAACCATGCCTCTAGTAAATGAAGGCGATGCTGTGTTTCATATTGCTTACTTTGCTCACTCAAATAGTTTGGTAGAGCAACAGCTTGAAAGCTTTATTGGTGAAATAAGTGATTTAGATGATGAACTGAAAACAGCTGAGCTAAATAATTAACTTCACCCGTAAGAATTAACTTCACCCGTAAGAATTAAAAAAGCCGCTTAAGTTTATTAGCTGAAGCGGCTTTTTTGTAATTGTTATTTAATTACGTGGCTTTGGGCCAATAATTCGTTTAATTTTAGGCGCTTTTGTTGGTTTTGGCTCTGTATTGAGTACTAACACGGGGCGGGTAACAAATAAGTTATTAGGGTAAATCACCCTATGTCCATCAACGTGTTCGAGTAATACATTCATCAGCCCCATTTCAATAATGCGCCCTTCAATGGCATTGGCCCCATCCACGATTCTAACCCAATAGCCTACACGGCAGTCATTTTGTATAAACATGAGTAAAAAAGCAGTTAAGTTGCTCAATAATGACCAAGCCGCAAACAGCGCAACGCCTAACATGGCAAATAAGGAAGAGCCTAATACCAGTAAACCACGCAGCTCTATTCCCCAAAAAACTAAAACTAAACACAACATAACAAAGGCGAGTATTATTTTTAATAGTAACTCTGCTCGGTATTTTCTGTGTAAATCGATTTTACCTCTAATGGCTTTTTCGAGTAATTTTTTAGTGAGCTTTAACAATAACGGAAAGCTCAACAGTGCAATCACGGTTACGATTAGCTTATATTGTGTGCTCACAAGCTCTAAAAGAGAGATTAATTCCAAAACGTATTCTCACAATAATGATAGGCGCAAAGTGTAACGCGTTAGCTTTGTGCGCAGTAGTGATTTAAAAAGAATTTTTAACGCTCAGTAGCCACTGTACCGAGTCAACATCGTTATATTTATTTAGTGGCGCGGCAATATCAAGGTGTATCATAGTACCCGCGTTGGCGCGACTTGGCGCAAGGCGTAAACCTAATCCAACATTTTTAAGCACGGGTGTGTTTTCAACTTGATACAGGGTATTCGAGTCGTTGTTATACCATGCGCGGCCTACATCTAAAAAGGCTGCGCCTCCCACTTTAAATAGTTGTAGTAAGTCATACTCCCAATAGTAGCGCTTTTCTAAGCTGACTAAAAAACTTCGATCGCCATGTTGAAACTCCATAGGGTAACCGCGTAAACCGGTTTCGCCCCCGAGGGTGAGCTGCTTATCGTTGGTGAGGTTTTTTGCGTATTGTAGCCTGGCTTTTACATACCAAGACTGATCAATGCTGGTATTTAAATAATATTGAATTTGGCTGGTGGTGATTAAGTTTTCAAGCTGTTTTTGTTCTTTATTCCAATAACCTTGAATATCAGCGTGAAAGCGCCATAGCGTATTATCACCACTAAAGTGTGCTTTGTTAAAGTTAAATGAGTAAATAGCGCGGCTATCGTCGTTACTAATCGATTCATCAGAATAACCCAGCGTAGCTTTTATATTCCAACCTAAATTTAAATCCTCGGTACGGTAAATACTGTCAAAGTTACGCACTTTTATAAAGTTATCTTCAAACCAGTGGCCGCTTACATAAGGATAACTAAGCTGCCTATTTTCAGCTAGCGGCACAGTGGTTTCATCTATGCTTTTAAATGTTTGTTGCTCATCGATATAACCTAGGCTCAAGCGCTGTGTCCAGTTATGGCTAAGGGCTTTAGAGTGACCAAAAAATACCTGATTTAGATCGGTGGTCTGTTCAAACTCACTAAATTTATCGCCCCTAAGGTACAGGGCCTCTTCTCGCTGGGTAGAGTAACTCAGGGCACCATAACTATAGGGTGTATCAATGGCGTAAAATGGGTAAGTAAGCTCAACTAAGTGACTTTTACCGTCACTATTATCGGCATACTCTATACGACCTCTGTAGCGTGTTGATAGGATATTTGGATCATCGTAAACAAATAAATAGCCATTACGATCACTGTCGGTTTTGCGAGCAAACGATAATCGTTTGCCCCAACCAAATAAGTTAGACTCGCGAAAGCCGATACTTGATTTATTTTCGCCACCACTGCGGCTAAAGCTAAGCTCGGGTAGCAAAGTCCACAAATCGCGAGTCACCACGGTTACATCAATATCGCCATCGCAGTTTTCGTTGGCAACAATTTGTGCGTCATATAAATAGTTTTGTTTACGCAGTAGCCGCTCAGATTCAGCCAAGGTTTTTTGATTAAAAGTATCACCCGCTTTAAACAATAAAATGCTTTTAATAACCTCAGGCTCAGTTTGTATATGTGCACGATTAGCAAAGCGAAACAGTGTGTTGTTCTCAGCTTCTAGCTCGGTATTAAAAACATTAAGTTGTTTAAGATTAATTGAGGCAATTTTAGCGTTACTATTTATCGTAAGCGGTGGAGGTTGAGACTCGATTTGTCGACGCAAGTTAATTTCAGAAGTTTTCAATGAATCGTCATTTTGGCAGCTTTGGGCTAGTGGCGTTTCTTGCGCGCAAACGCTGAGCATAAACATACTCAAAATAGAAAGGCTAAAACAACTACGTGCAATCCATTTTCTATTTAGCATTGACCCTCTTTAGCGCTATTTTGCAAAATAAAACACTTACTCTTAGCTTACATCATTGTTATTAATATGTAAGTAAAAGTGCCAATTTAGTTTATTTTTTATAGCAATTATAAGGTATTAGCGATAAATAGACGTGGCCTTAGCTTAAATAAAATGTTAACGCTGCCAATAGGTTGTCGGCATCTTGACCTTCGCCGTTAATCCACACACTTTGACTGTAATGCTCAAAATTTAAATTAAACGTGTGGTTAGCATAGTTAAAACGCAGTTGGTGACGATCAGCCCCAGCTGCAAATTCACTAATGCTAATTTCATCGCTGTGCAAAAAAAACGTTCCCCACAACTCAAAGTCTTCATCGTGCGGCAACTCTGTTGGTTTAACAATAATGCATTGATGTGTGTGATCGTATTCAAGTTCGGTCATAAGGGGCTTATTGCGTTGCTAGATAATGTCGAATTGCGGTTAAAAACTCACCGCCATATTTGTTTAATTTAGTAAAACCAACCCCCGACACTTTTAAAAATTCACTGTCGTTGGTAGGCATAAGCTGCGCCATTTCGGCCAGCGTTTTATCGTTAAATACTACATAAGGGGGTACGTCATCGGCATCGGCTAATTCTTTACGTAATGCACGTAGGCGAGCAAATAACTTTTTATCGTAATTAAACTGCGCTAATTTATCCTGATAAACGTGCTTAGCTTGTAGGCGTGGTTCAGCCAGTTGTAGCGCATACTCACTCTTTAAAATAGCGCGTGCAGCTTCGGTAAGCCGTAGTGATGCGCCTTGGGTTATATCTTGGCTTAGTAGCCCTTGGTGAATAAGTTGGCGTAAAATACTGAGCCAAAACTCACTGCTTTTATCTTTACCTATGCCATAGGTGCTGAGTTCATGATGGTTGTTATCACGAATGCGGCTGGTATTTGCGCCGCGTAATAACTCTACAATGTAACCTAAACCAAATCGTTGCTGTGCCCGATACACACACGAAAGAGCTTGTTGGGCCACCAGTGTGCCATCAAAGCTTTTTGGTGGATTTAAGCAAATATCGCAGTTACCGCACGGCTCTCGTTGGTATTCACTAAAGTAGTTTAATAATATTTGACGTCTGCAAGTCTGCGCTTCGGCAAAACTGGCCATGGCATTAAAACGCTGCTCTTCTACACGACGGCGTTGTTCATCGTCAATATCTTCAAAAAAGCGTCTAACCCGACCTATATCAGCGGGGTCAAAATACATAATGGCTTCTGCAGCGAGTCCATCACGCCCAGCGCGACCGGTTTCCTGATAATACGCTTCAATACTTTTTGGAATGTCGTAATGTAATACAAAACGTACGTTAGGCTTGTTAATTCCCATACCAAAGGCAACGGTGGCAACCACAATTTGAATATCGTCGCGGGCAAACCCGGTTTGCACAAATTGACGCTGTTCGTTACTCATTCCCGCATGATAAGCAGCCGCATTAAGGCCTGCATCGGCAAGCTTTTCAGCAATATCATCAACCCGCTTTCGACTGGTGCAATAAATAATGCCACTTTGATTTTTTTGCTCTTTCAAATAGCGCAGTAATTGCACCATAGGTTTAAATTTCTCTTCTATGGTGTAACGAATATTAGGGCGGTCAAAGCTGCCGGTATGAATATAAGGCTGCTGTAGCTTGAGTTGCTCAACAATATCAAAGCGGGTGGCTTTATCAGCGGTGGCAGTGAGTGCCATCATAGGTACATGTGTAAAGCGTTGCTTTAATTCATTTAACCTAAAATAGTGAGGTCTAAAGTCATGTCCCCAATGAGAAACACAGTGTGCTTCATCAATAGCAAACAAACTGACATTTAAATGCGATAAGCGCTCTAAAAATTCTCTTTGTAGTACTTTCTCTGGGGCAACATAAAGTAATTTTATTAGCCCCTGATGCAACTGCTGATAGACTAACTGCTGTTCTTCACGGGCTAAGCTGTTATTTATATAAGCGGCTTTTACGCCTAGAGCTTGCAACTGAGTTACTTGATCTTGCATTAAAGAAATGAGCGGAGAGATAACAATGGTTACCCCCTCTAATACTAGTGCGGGTATTTGGTAACACACCGATTTACCACCACCGGTAGGCAATAATACTAACGAGTCTTGGCCGTTAATCGCAGCATCGATTACTGCACTTTGACCGTCGCGAAATTCGCTGTAACCAAACACTTGTTTGAGTACAGTTTCAGGTTTACGCACCAGCGTATTTGGAGAGGGAGTTAGTGTATTCATCGGCGCTATTTTAGTGGTTTTTTATCAGGATGTCTTTAGCTTTCATTATTTGGTGTAAACATCGGTAATGATAATCGAGGAGGTTACAACAGCTTTAAGTTGTGCTTTACTCATCGTACCACCTTTAAACATAGAGAATAATAATGAATAAAGAAATGTTGATTGAACAAGTTGGGGCGTTGTTTGTTAATAATATGCCTTTTAACCAATTTTTAAAAATAGCGGTGGAGTCACTTAGTACTGAACAAGCTAAAATCTCCTTTCCTTGGCAAGATGTATTAATAGGCAACCCCGCGCAAAAAATTCTCCATGGCGGAGTTATTTCGGCGGTACTTGATAATGTCGGTGGAATGCTTGCTGCTGCCAGTGTAATCGGAAAACTAGACGATGCAGATTTACCCAGTGTACATAAAAGGCTAGCCACACTGGGTACTATAGATTTACGCACCGACTATTTACGTCCAGGCAAAGGCGAGGTTTTTATTGCTAGCGCTAAGCTGATTCGCTCAGGAAATAAAGTATGTGTGTGCCGAATGGAGTTACACAATGAGCAGTCAGTACAAATTGCTTTTGGAACGGGCACGTATTTAGTTGGCTAAAAAGTGAGAGGGGGGTAAACTGACGGCCTTTTAAATCACCAAGTGGTTACTATGTCGATTGATACCGAGCAGCGAAAGGGCGCTATTTTTGCCTGCCTCGCTTTTTTTATGTGGGGCCTCGCACCCATTTATTTTAAGATGATCCAACATGTGTCAGCATTTGAAATTTTAATGCACCGTGTTATTTGGTCAGTGGTGTTTCTTATTGTGGTGGTGAGTGTGCTCAGCTACTGGGATAAAATTAAACGCATTTTAATCCAACCTAAACTTATTTTGATGTTAGTTGTTACCTCGACCTTACTAGGGTTTAACTGGGGATTGTTTATTTGGGCCATCAATAACAATCACATGTTGGATGCCAGCCTAGGTTACTACATTAATCCTCTATTGAATGTGTTGCTTGGTATGGTGTTTTTAAACGAGCGATTACGTAAGTTGCAAGGTGCTGCTGTTGCTTTAGCTTTTACAGGCGTGTTGTTACAGCTAATTAGTTTTGGCTCATTCCCCGTGGTAGCGTTTTCATTAGCAACATCTTTCGCACTATATGGCCTATTACGTAAAAAGCTACAAGTTGATGCTCTGCCTGGGATTTTAATTGAGGCATTAATATTGTTACCCGTGGCGCTTACCTATTGGTGGCTAATGGTACCGACTGAAACGTCAAATTTACCAGGGAATGATTGGCTAACCAATGTATTATTGGTGAGCGCGGGCATAGTAACTACGCTGCCACTGCTGTGTTTTACCGGCGCGGCTAAGCGTTTGCAATATACAACGTTAGGGTTTTTTCAGTATATAGGGCCTAGCCTAATGTTTATTTTAGCGGTGGTATTTTATGGTGAGGTGTTTGATGCTGAGCGCGTAATTACCTTTGCGTGTATTTGGAGTGCATTGGCTATTTTTAGTTGGGACTCATACCATCAATCGCGAAAACGCAGAAAAGCGGCCATTGTAGCCTCTGGTGTGGTTTAAAAACTAAACCACTTTATTACGACCCGACTCTTTGGCTTTGTAGAGCTTTAAGTCGGCTTGTTTTAATAGTTCGTCAATTTGATAGGTTTCACTGTGGCTGAAGCCTATCGATAACGTAAACTTGATGTTTGCTTGACTGAATTCATGACTGTTAAGCTCAATAAAAAGCCTGAAGCTCTCTAGTCGTTTTAGCGCTTCCTGTTCGGTTAGCTCAGTAAAAAATACCGCGAATTCTTCTCCGCCTAAACGGGCAACCAATTGGTTTTCAAAATATTTATTAAAGCATATCGCAAGCCCTTTAAGCACTTCATCTCCGGCATCATGGCCATAGGTATCATTAATAGCTTTAAAATGGTCAATATCAAGCATAGCTAACATGGCTGGTGCTTTTGCTTTTTTAAACTGCTTTAATGACTTATTAGCCTCTTCAAAAAAGTAACGGCGATTAGGGAGTTTAGTTAAATAGTCAGTATTGGCTTGGCGCTTTATAGTTTCGATATGCTCTAGCATATCGACGTTTTGGCTTAACCTGCAGTAAAATTCTTCACTATTAAAAGGTTTATACAAGTAGTCATTTGCCCCATTTTTTAAAAATAAGGCAGACAAATTAGACGATGTAGCGCCTGAGATACCAATAATAGCTTTTTCGTCATTACTATAAATGCGCCTAATTTCATTACACAGTTCAATACCGCCCATATTAGGCATTTCTTTATCTATGATAATCACAGAGATGTCAGGGGTATTTTCAAGCTCTTTAAGTGCCTCTAGGCCATCGGCTGCTTGTAATATTTGGTATTTATGACGTGTTAATAAATTACAAATATATTGGCGTGTAGACGCTGAGTCATCAACAACCAGTACTTTAACTTGCTTATTGCGAGGTAGACGATAAAGCTGCTTTTCTAAATATTCGTAAGCTTGTTTATTGCCTTTGATAATGTAATCAATAATAGGGTACTTTTCGACGGTGTCGCGAGTTTGATTATCGATATTGCCAGTCATAACAATGGTAGGGATATCTGCTGCAACCGTGCAGGGAACCGCTTCCCCTTGCGGGGCATCAGGCAATATAAAATCAACGACTGCACAAAAATAAGCATGTTTACTTATTAGCTCTTTAGTCTCAGCCAGCGACTGGGCAATATCAACTTCATATCCAATTTTTTGCGCGATATGCTTTTGCACTCGCGCAATAGTGGGGGTGTCTTCAACAATAAGTATTCTGTGCGTCACGTGGCAGCCTGTTTAAATTTTGCAAAAATGTTTGCTTATACAAGTTGTAACTGCTAAAACGCCAAAAAGCAACTATTGTAATGACTTATAGATTGTCTGCCTCAGAGTAATAATCTTGACTGATTGGTGTTGGCCCTGAAATTTTTGAGCGACCAAATAATGTATGAAATTTTGTTTTGCAGGTTGTTAACTTTAAGTATTTAACCCATGCTCGCTCTATGGGGTTGCTTGGCTCTACTATGCCACTAACCGCATTGACAAATTGTTGCTGATGTTCGTTTTGTGGCTCAACTGCTTTGTTATACAAGCTTTTTAAAACAACACCGTGCTGTTCTAAAATACTTGCCTCTAACAGGGTAAAGTGTCCGCTGCGACTAAATCCGCGTGGAAAGTTTTGATCATCATAAAACTGACGTTGACTAACAAATGCTTGACGAAGTAGTGAAATATCATTGCTCATAGCTGTACCCTCATACCAATTATTAGCTGGAGTATGGTACATAATCGCTATTTTTTTAAACAAAAAATTTTTATCGTGAGGATAAAAAATTGGACATAGATTTATTAAAAACATTTGTTGAAGTGGTGCGTACTCGCCATTTTGGTAAAGCGGCAGAAAACCTATACATAACGCAGTCTGCAGTGAGTTTTCGAATTCGTCAATTAGAGCAGGGCTTAGGCGTAAATTTATTTATTCGCCAGCGCAATAATATTCAACTCACCGCCCCTGGTGAGCGCTTGTTGCCGCATGCTCAAATGATTATTACTGGAATGCAAAGGGCCAAAGTGGATGTTGCACTTGCAGATAATATGCATAAGCAAATCAGCTTGGCTGGGACTCCTAATATTTGGGATGCGTTTTTACAGTTTGGTATTACAAATATAGTATCGGCTATGCCCGGTGTATCTTTGGTGGCAGAGGTAAAAGCACAACAAGAGAGCACTCGATTACTATTAGAGCGCACCCTTGATCTAGCCATTTTATTTGATCCACCAAAAGTAGACGAACTCGTTGTTGAACGAATTTGTGAACTACCTATTATTCCGGTTAGTGGCTACGACACCGCAACAGGCGATAACTTTTTTGATAATCAATATGTTTATGTTGATTGGGGAACTACGTTTTCTCTTTGGCATGCCCGTCAATTTACCGGTAAAACGCCGCCTTATTTTAGAACCAGTACCGGACGTATAGCGCTTGATTTAATACTGCAATGTGGCGGTAGTGCGTTTATTCCACAGGTATTAGTTAAAGATCATTTAGAAAAAGGCGAACTTTTTCATGTAAAAGGGGTAGAAAATACGTCAAGAGATGTATTTGTTGCCTATCATAGAGATAACGAACAGAAAGAGTTAATAGAAACTCTGGTTAATTTGCTGTCGCAAATGACACCGAGTTTATTGAAACAAAGTAAGTAGTCGTTAAGCGGTATATTTTAGATGTTATTTTGATTTCAGATTTAATGCAGTTTTATTAACTTAAAAAGACAAAAATGTGTCCTTTGTAATATTTTTGTCATTTAGTGGTGACACACTGCTGCTGTTTTAAAAATTAGTCTATTGTGATTATCGAGGAAATAACATGAAATTTGCAAAATCGAGCTTATGCTTAGCCTTACTTAGTGGTTTATCTTTTAATGCGCTTGCAGAAGTAGACATTTACGGTAAAGCGAATGTAACCGTTCAATCATCTGACGATGGTGAAGGGTCGTTTACTGAAATTAAAAGTAATGCATCTCGTTTCGGACTTAAAGGGTCTGAAAAAATTTCAGACGGTTTAGAAGCTGTTTATAAGTTTGAATTTCAGGTTGATGTGTCGGATGCTGACTCAAAAGGCGATAAAGATAATATTTCAGCACGTAATCAATATGTAGGTTTTAAAGGTTCATTTGGTCAGGTAGTAATAGGCCGTAACGATACAGCGCTAAAGCAGGCGCAAGGTAAACTTGATTTATTTAATGACCTTGAAGGTGATATTAAAAACACTTTTAAAGGTGAAAACCGCTTAGGTAACTCAGTATCTTACGCTTCAAACTCATATGAAGGCTTTAAAGTATTAGCTTCATTTATTGCAGAAGATGATAAAGATGCCAAAAATGGTTACTCAGTGGCGTTAACTTATGGTGATGCTGGCCTTAAAAAGAGCGCTGTATATGCTGCTGTTGCTGCTGATAGTGAAGTAAATGGTTACGACGTAGTACGTGCAACAGTTCAAGGTAAAATTGAAGATTTTAGACTTGGTGCAATGTACCAAACACAAGAAAAAGTAGACGGTAGCGCTGAAGCTGACGGTTACTTAGTGAATGCAGCTTACCTAATGGGTAGCAACACTTTTAAAGTGCAATATCAAACAATGGATTTTGATGACAGCGATGATAAAAGTGCAGTATCGGTAGGTGTTGATCACAAGCTAAACAAAAATCTTAAGGTGTTTGGCTTTTACTCAAGTTTTGATATGGACAACAACGTTGACCAAGATTACCTAGGTTTAGGTATGGAATATAAGTTTTAACTAGACCTCAGTTAAAACACTCCCTTTTAACCGCACTCAGCTGAGTGCGGTTTTTTTTGCTTTAAATTATTTACTTATCTGCGCATAATAGCCAAGCATTTGGAATGAGGTGAAACTCCTCAACTATACCCGTAACTGTAATCAGTTTTACTGTAAGTCAGATACAAGTGCCTTAAAACTTCATATAACGAGCGGGTTAACTCATTTTCTTTTTGGTACTTGTGGTACTTGTGGTACTTGTGGTACTGAGTGTGGGTTTTCCCTGCCTAGGATAATTTTTTGCACACTCAAACCGCTAAAAAAACTGCACTTCTAACCGTTAAAAATGTCTCTTGGCGAGTGGGTAACACCTTAATCCTTGAGCATATTAATTTGAGTATTGAGCGTGGCAAGTTTGTTGGCTTAATTGGTCCTAATGGTGCGGGAAAATCGAGTTTACTGCGTTGCTTGTATCGATTTAATCAGCCGTCAGCGGGAGAGGTTAAATTTAATAACACCGATATTTGGCAACTAAAAAGCGAAGACTACGCCAAGCAAGTTGCCGTTGTGCTACAAGAAACACCGTCGCAATTTAACCTCTCGTTATTCGATGTTGTGGCTCTAGGGCTTACGCCACATAAAACGGTATTCAGTTCGACCACCCAAGCAGATAAACAAAAAATAGCTCAGGCTATTAGCCATGTGGGGCTTGAATCTCATAGTACTCAATTATTTGATTCGCTATCTGGCGGTGAAAAGCAACGAGCCTTTATTGCCCGCGCTATTGTGCAGCAACCGCAACTTCTTATTATGGATGAACCAACTAGTCACCTTGATGTGAAATATCAAATTCAACTGATGGAGCTGGCTAAATCTCTAGGGATCACGGTATTTGCGTCATTTCATGACTTAAATTTAGCTGCTGCTATGTGTGATGAGTTAGTGGTTATTAAAAATGGAAAAGTTGTTGATGCAGGTAAGCCAAATAAAGTGGTCACTGAGCAGATGCTGGATGAGGTGTTTGGCGTTTGTGCACAAGTGAGCACTCACCCTCAATCAGCAGCTTCGGGTGAGGCTATTCCTCATATTACTTATTATTATGGATACCAATAATATGACGGTTTTTTCTAACCATACCGTTGCATTAATCGCTGCGCTACTATGCGCACTATTAAGTTTATTTATTGCACTGAGTTTTGGTGCGGCACCCACGTCGCTCGCAGATGTATATCAAAGCTTAACCTTTTCAAACGAGGCTTCATTTACCAGCCGTATTATTATTGAATTAAGAATGCCACGTACTTTGTTGGCTTTTTTAGCCGGTAGTGGCTTAGCGATTGCAGGTTTAATACTACAAACAGTCACCCGTAATCCCTTAGCAGATCCTTATTTATTTGGTATTTCGTCCGGCGCTTCATTAGGTGTGGTTATACTAATGTCTTTTGTGGGAGCTGGGGCGGGTATTGCGCTATCTGGGGCGGCATTAACCGGTAGTTTAGTGGCGATGGGATTATTAATTTTAATTGCTGGCAGCCAGCGTAATGCCCAAGTTGAATCGATGTTATTGGCGGGGGTAGCCCTATCATTTTTATTTAGTGCTTTTACTAGTTTGCTACTTTATTGGAGCGATCCACAAGCGGTCGCGGCTATTTTATTTTGGACTTTAGGTAGTTTTGCTAAAGCACAGTGGCAGTCGCTGCTGTTACCTGTCTTAGTCATTATAGTTTGTACAATAATCATGTTGGGTTTTAGGCGCCAGCTTAATGCCATGTTGTTAGGCGATGAAAGTGCGACAACGCTTGGCGTAAGAGTACATCGTTTTAGAATTTTAATGCTTATTTTAAGCTCGTTGATCACGGCCGTGTTAGTTGCCAACTGTGGTGGTATTGGTTTTGTTGGCTTGATGGTGCCACACATAGTGCGCTTTTTTATCTCTCAAGGTAGCCGCGTTGGATTATTAATGACCGGATTAGTCGGGGGAATATTTATGGTGTGGGTCGATGTGCTCGCTCGCTCACTATTAAGTAATCAAGAGTTGCCAATCGGGGTGATCACGGCGGCTATCGGCAGTCTATTCTTTTTAAGTATATTGTATTTTCGTAAGCGTCAGCTGGTGGTTCAATAATGAAAACACTAATGGTACAAGGCACTACCTCAGATGCGGGTAAAAGTACCCTGGTTGCAGCACTTTGCAGAGTGTTTGCTAATCAAGGTGTTAATGTAGCGCCGTTTAAACCGCAAAATATGGCGCTTAATAGTGCCGTAACTCATGATGGCGGTGAAATTGGTAGAGCACAGGCATTACAAGCCGTTGCGGCAAAAGTTGCACCTGAAATAGACTTTAACCCGATATTACTCAAACCCAATAGTGATACCGGCGCGCAAGTTATTATTCATGGTAGGGCTATTAGCAATATGGAAGCCGACTCTTACCATGACTATAAAAAAGTGGCTATGGAAGCGGTATTAACCTCGCATAATCGTTTAGCTAAACGCTTTGACTTATTGTTGGTTGAAGGGGCTGGTAGCCCAGCTGAAATTAACTTACGCGCAAACGATATCGCCAATATGGGCTACGCCGAAAAGGTCGATTGTCCGGTTATTATTATTGCTGATATTGATAAAGGGGGTGTGTTTGCTCACCTAGTAGGGACTTTGGCGCTATTAAGCGAATCAGAGCAAGCACGGGTAAAAGGCTTTGTGATTAACCGTTTTCGTGGTGACATTAGCCTATTACAAGGCGGGTTAGATTGGCTTGAAGAGTACACAGGTAAACCTGTGTTAGGGGTGTTACCCTACCTACACGATTTAGCACTTGATGCCGAAGATGCCGTTGCTATAGATAATAATGTGACCGAAGCCAGCATTAATATTGCGGTGCTGCTAGTGCCTCATATTAGTAACCATACCGATTTTGATGCACTGCGATTACACCCACATATAAATATAACCTATGTGCGCCATACTCAAACAATTCCTGATGTTGATTTAATTATTGTGCCTGGCAGTAAAAATGTACTTAGCGATTTGGTATTTTTAAAAAATGAAGGCTGGGATCAGCAAATAAAACGCCATTTACGCTATGGTGGCAAAGTATTGGGTATTTGCGGCGGTATGCAAATGCTAGGTAATACGATTTGTGACCCTAATGCGGTGGAATCATCATTAGGGCAAATAGCTGGGTTAGCGCTTAGTGATTTTGATACCATTTTAGGTGAGCAAAAAGTGCTAAGCCAAGTAAATGCAATACTCAATTTAAACCAGCAGCAGGTTGCTTGTCAGGGTTACGAAATACATGCTGGGATCAGTAAAGGTCAGGCGCTCAACAAACCACTTATTCGCTTTAATAAACACCCAAATGGCTTTGAAACTGATGGTTTTATTAGTGATGATAATGCTATTGCTGGTACTTATTTACATGGCTTATTTGACAACGCAGCCGCTACAGAGCTGCTATTAAAGTGGCTAAAACCTGACAGTGAAATTAGTGGTATCAGCATCAATGAGCATCGCGAGCGCCAGCTAGAACGCCTCGCTGAAATGTGCCAAACACATTTAAACATTGAACAAATTATTAAAATTTACCAAGGACATAACAATGACTGAATCAACAAACGACAAGCACCAACAGCGCCAGCAAAAAGTAAAAGAACAAGTTGATGCTCGAGTAGCAGCGGCACAGCAAGAAAAAGGCATTTTTCAGGTTATTACTGGTAATGGCAAAGGTAAATCAACCTCTGGTTTTGGTGTGGTTGCACGCTGTGTTGGCCATGGTAAAAAGGCCGCGGTATGTCAGTTCATTAAAGGTACATGGGAATGTGGTGAGCGTAATTTACTACAAGGAGCTGGAGTTGAATTTGCTGTTATGAACACAGGTTTTACTTGGGATACGCAAAATAAAGAGGCCGATACTGCGGCAGCACAAGCAACATGGCAAGAGTCAAAGCGGATGCTAAGCGACAGCAGTATCGATGTGGTATTACTCGATGAGCTCACCTATATGGTGACCTATGGCTATATCGACCTTGAGGAAGTGGTTGCTGCAATTAACAACCGACCTGTAATGCAATCGGTAATTATTACTGGCCGTGCTGCGCACCGTACTTTAATTGAGCTGGCCGATACCGTAAGTGAAGTGCGTAATGTAAAGCATGCGTTTGAGTCGGGCGTAAAAGCACTAAAAGGCTTTGATTACTAATGTTAAAACGCATTATTCTTGGGATGTTATTGTTTGCTGTTTATGTACCTCAAGCCTTAGCCGACAAGCCGCTTCGTATTGTGGCTTTGGCACCACACATAGTCGAAAATTTATATGCCATTGGGGCGGGTGATCTAATAGTGGGCACGCTGGATTACGCAGATTACCCACAAGAGGCGACTAAAATTGAGCGTATCGGCGGCTATAATGGCATTTCTATCGAAAAGTTACTCATGCTCAAGCCTGACATGGTCATTGCGTGGAAAAGCGGTAATCAGGCAGAAGATTTAGCACAAATTAAGCGACTAGGGATTGAATTGCATTTAAGTAATCCACGCTCTATTGAAGGCGTAGCTAAGGAAATACTAAAATTAGGTCAATTAACCGGTCATATTGAGCAAAGTAAAAAAGTAGCTGAGGCATTTACAGTTAAGCTCAACGCAATTAAAGCCGCGCAGCATAATAAAACAATGCTTACTGGGTTTTATCAGCTGTGGCCAGAGCCTATGATGACGGTATCAAAAAATACCTGGATAAATCAGTTAATCGAAACCTGCCAAGTAACCAATGTATTTGCCGACAGCGACACAGATTACCCACAAATCAGCATTGAAAACGTGATAGTGACTAAGCCACAAGTTATTATTATTCCTGATGAAAAATCAAAACGGGTAATACCTACAGTTAATTGGCAGCAATGGCCTGAAATTCCGGCGGTTAAATATGAGCAATTTATTAGCGTTAACGCGGATTTGTTACATCGTTTTTCCCCTAGAATGCTTGATGGGTTAGCACAAATGTGTGACAAAATTGAGGTATCTAGAGAACTTATTAAGAGTCAATTATGAGCAACTGGTCATCTTTTTTAAATCACGAACTTAGCCAAGCATATATGCAGCAAACCCTTGAATATGTTGCGAATAAACGATCAAACGGTATTGCTGTGTTTCCACCAGAACCGCAGGTGTTTAACGCGTTTGATGCAACTCCACTTAGTGACATTAAAGTGGTTATATTAGGTCAAGACCCTTACCATGGAGAAGGGCAAGCGCATGGCTTGTGTTTTTCTGTATTGCCTGAAGTTAAAAAGCTCCCGCCTTCACTTAAAAATATTTATAAAGAGTTAGTGACTGACATTAATGGTTTTATTACACCGGAGCATGGCTATTTACAAAGCTGGGCAGATCAAGGTGTGTTTTTGCTTAATACCGTACTAACAGTAGAGCAAGGGCAAGCCCATTCCCATAAACATTTAGGTTGGGAGCAATTTACCGATAACGTAATTACTCATATAAATGAGCATTGCCAAGGAGTGGTGTTTATTTTGTGGGGCGCACATGCACAAAAAAAAGGTAAAAGCATTGATCGCCAGCGCCATCATGTATTGTCTGGGCCGCACCCTTCACCGCTTTCAGCGCATCGCGGCTTTTTTGGCTGTCAGCACTTTTCAAAAACCAATGAACTGTTAATAGCGCAAGGAGCACAGCCCATTAATTGGCAAGTATAGGGTAATTGGTATTAAAAAAGGCTTTCATAAATGAAAGCCTTTTTAGATGCTGTTGTTGATTAAAACTCTAATTCATCAATAGCAATACTATCAGCAAAATAGTCGAGCTCCTGTAGTTCTTTGCGCAAACGTTGCTTATCTTTTATTGCTTCTATTTCGCGCCATTTTCTTTTTTTATTTTTTTGAGAGGTTTTTTTCGATGTATCAGAACCTTCTAATATCTCTATTATTTCGTTTAGGCTATCCATTGATTATCTCCTATTGACCACTTTTTGAACCTCGGCAGTATCTATACCACAGCTATTAATAAAATAGAATATAAATGTGACGAAACTGTTACTGATGGGTGGTATTTTGATGAAGATCAATACAAAAAGAACGTAAATGGGGACAAGTCGAGTATTTAAAGTAAATCGCAGACATAAAAAAACGCCGCTAAAAGCGACGTTTTTTAACTCATTAAACAGCTGTTAGTTACATCGCTTTAAAGCGTGCCTCTAGTTGCTCTTGCGCATCTGCAAATGAGCGAATACCTTCAGCTAGTTTCTCAGTAGCCATAGCATCTTGGTTATGTAACCAACGGAACTGTGCTTCGCTAAGTGGCTCTGGTTTTGGCTCTTTAGCAATATCGCTCTCTAGTAAGTATTCTTGTGCGTCTTCTAAATTACCTAGCTCTTCTAAAAGATTAGGGCTAATTGTTAGCTTATCGCAACCTGTAAGGGCAATAATTTCACCGGTATTACGAAAGCTTGCGCCCATAACAACCGTTTTGTAATCGTGACGTTTGTAAAACTCAAAAATACTACGCACCGATTGTACGCCAGGATCTTGTAGCGGGTCGGTTGGTTTTTCCATACCGTTTGCTACGTGCCAATCTAAAATTCTGCCAACAAATGGCGAAATTAAAAATACGTTTGCATCAGCACAGGCACGGGCTTGAGCATTACTAAATAAAAGCGTTAAGTTACATTTAGTGCCTTCTTTTTCTAACTGTTCTGCGGCTTTAATGCCTTCCCAAGTAGAGGCAACTTTAATTAAAATCTTGTCTTTGCTTACACCTTCTTTCTCGTAAAGGCTTAGTAAAGTATGTGCTTTATTAATTGTTGCTTGGGTATCAAATGATAAACGTGCATCAACTTCAGTAGAAATATAACCCGGAACAATTTCGCTAATTTCTTTACCGAGTAATACTGCAAAATAGTCACAAGCCAGCTCTAGTTGTTTTGCAGGCTGTTGCTCGGTTTCTTTAGCGTATTGCCATGCTTTATCTAGATAAGGTTTGTAAGCTTCAATCTCGCTCGCTTTTAAAAGCAGCGATGGATTGGTAGTCGCATCTTCAGGTTGATGTTTTTTTATGGCTTCTATATCGCCCGTGTCGGCCACGATAGAAGAGTGTTGTTTAAGCCTTTGTAGAGCGCTAGTCATTTGCTTTTCCTCATTCCAAGCAAGTTAAAAGAAAATCTAAACTACCTTAATATAGCTATACTGCAACAGTGTGACAATGCTTGATAGGTCTTATGTCCTTATCAATGAAAAAACGGTAACGGTTGAGTTTTAGGTAGGATAATTTTAAACAAAACGTGCTTTTCGTCTCATTTAATGTTGAAATTGACATTAAATAATTTACAAGTCAATAGCTAACTATGATCACTGTTATTTCACCAGCAAAGAATCTTGATTACGACACGCCACCCGCAACAGATAAGTTCACTCAACCTGAATTACTTGAGCACAGCGAAGCGCTCATGAAAGTATGCCGTGAACTAACTCCTGCGCAGATTGGCAGTTTAATGAAAATTAGCGATAAGCTCGCGGGCCTTAATGCAGCACGTTTTAGTGAGTGGGCGCAACCGTTTACTACGAGTAATGCTAAACAAGCGGTGCTTGCCTTTAATGGCGATGTATATGGCGGTTTAGATGCCGACACCCTAACGGCTAAGCAACTTGATTATGCTCAAGAGCATTTACGTATACTCTCGGGTTTATACGGATTATTAAAACCACTTGATCTAATGCAAGCCTACCGCCTAGAAATGGGTACAAAGCTTGAAAACAGCCGTGGTAAAAACCTATATGAGTTTTGGGGCAGTATTATTGCTAATAAACTTAACGACGTTTTAGCGGCACAAGATGCACAATACTTAGTTAATTTAGCGTCTAACGAATACTTTAAAGCGGTAGATAAAAAAACGCTTAACGCACAAATTATTACGCCACATTTTAAAGACTGTAAAAACGGCCAATATAAAGTGATTAGCTTTTACGCTAAAAAAGCGCGCGGCATGATGGCGCGTTACCTTATCGAAAACCAAGTCACGCAATTAAGTCAGCTTAAAGAGTTTACCGTGGCCGGTTATTACTTTAGCTCAGAAGCAACCACTAAAGAACTTGAACCGGTATTTTTGCGCGAAGAGCAAAGCTAAATTTAGCGCTATTTGCAGCTAAACACATACCCAAAAAGCTATGCATTGCATGGCTTTTTTTATACTGGCGCTATTTTTGCAAACCTTAGGTTATTAATAGAAACTAAGGTATAAAATAAATGCTCTCAATTCCCTCAATTACAGAAGCCGAAAAACTTATAGAAGAGAAGCTCGGCGGTTGGTTTGATGTTGTTATAAGTCATATCCCTAACTTTATAGTCGCGGTGATTATTGCGATTATATTTTCATTTATTGCCCGCCTTGCAGGCAAAGGAATGAAAAAAGTATTGCGTCGCTCGCTCGATTCTACTCAAATTGCTGACTTAATGGCCTCCATTTTTAAAGTTATTGTTCTGAGTGTCGGGGTCTTTATTGCCCTTGATTTTATGGGCTTAAAAAGTACCGTTACGTCACTGCTTGCGGGTGCAGGTATTGTTGGTCTCGCCATTGGTTTTGCTTTTCAAGATATGACCGAAAACCTAATTGCGGGTATTGCTATGGGTATTCGTAAACCGTTCAAAGCGGGTGATGTTATCGAGACCGATAACGTATTTGGTTCAGTGCATTCAATAAACTTGCGCAACACACTAATAGAGAGCTTTTACGGGCAGTTGATACTGGTTCCTAATAAAATACTATTTAGAAATGTACTGCGTAATTACAGCACTTTAGGGGTCAGAAGAATAGAGGTACCTGTAGGTATTTCTTACGCTGATGATATAGAAAAAGCCAGTGAAGTTATTGTCGAAAAAATTAATCAATTTGACTTTGTGATCCGCAAAAATGAGACCGCGGTGTACGCAGAAGGCTTTGGTGATAGCAGTATAAACTTACTGGTATGGTTTTGGATTAAATACCCTGGTGAGCCCGATTTTATGACGGTGCGTCACAAAGGCGTTGTGGCAGTAAAGCAAGCACTCGATGCTGCTGATATAAGTATTCCGTTTCCTATTCGTACGTTGGATTTTGGTATTAAGGGCGGTGAAAAACTCGATGCCATGATAAGCGATAAAATAAGTCAGCAGTCAGCAAACAAAGAGGGTGACAATAATAATGATGCAAGCCAAGGTAAATAAATAATTTAAAACCCCATGGTAAAAGCATTGGGAAATAGTTACTGACTATCAGCGCGTTTTTACAAAGTAAAACGCGCTTTTTTATAATAATTAATTGATGATCTGAAGTAATTAAAGCCTTGCGTTAACTAAGTTAAAAGCGTCTCAATTAGAAAACTATATCGATAAGGTTTCTCATCTCAAAATAGATTACTTAATTAATCGAATTTCTGCTCAAGCTTGATGCAAGCCCTATATAGTAAGTGTCTGTGAGTAATAAAGGATTCAATGGTTTAAGTAGCTGCAATGAGCGTCGCGATTGGTGCGTAAACGAAAAAGCTTTTAATCAAGCTATTTAAACTGGATTGGGATTATGTCTGTATTGAATTTATATTGTGCAGGCCATAAAAAGCGCCGCTTGTGTTGGAGAAGCAAGCAGCGCTGAAGAATAAGTTAAGAAGGAGGTGTATTAAATAACACTAATTTTGTTGCGAATTACTTTAACTCCATCCATATTTTCTAAAAATTTTTGTGCAAGAGCACGTTCAAAACCGTTATTAGCTTTGCCTTTAAGTTCAACGTCGCCATTTTCGACCTGTACGTTCAAATTTTCTAATTCTAAATTTGGATTAGTACGTAACTCATGAGTAATAGATTGTTGTAAATTAGGTTGTGTGGCCACACTACTTACTACTGCTAAATGCGTTGCTGCACTAACTTTAAAAGCAGAGACTAATAAAAATAAACAACAAAACGAAATAAAACCGATAGTAAATTTAATGCGACTCATAACTATATCCTTAGTGTTTTTGAAAAAGCAGCGCCGATACTCGGCGTTTTAATACTCATACACTAGCTTGGGTTACAAGTTTCATTCCAAAATTAACTATTTGAAATAATTAGATATTTTGTTAAGTAGTTATTCAGCTAAGTAGTTTTTACATATTACTCTGAATTGCTTACTCACTGTTTTTAAGCCACAAAAAAGCCGACAAACGTCGGCTCAATCAAATGTATTAAAGCTAAAGCTATTTTTTCTTTTTAGCTTTGGCTTTTTTCTTCGCTTTCATTTTTACTGGATCTTTACGCTTTTTAACTGGTGGCTTAGCTTCTTTATGTTTTGGCTCTAATCCTTTAAATACACGGCGTTTTAGCTTCTGCTCTATGTAACGTTCTACTTTGTAAAGGATGCCAATATCGTGCGCTTCAATTAGTGAAATCGCTATGCCTTTTTTACCCGCGCGGCCTGTACGGCCAATACGGTGTACGTAAACATCTGCAGTGCGAGGCATATCAAAGTTAATTACATGGCTTATATCAGCTACATCAATACCACGCGCGGCGACATCGGTCGCGACTAAAATGCGGGTTTTGCCACTGTGAAAATTTTCCATCGCTTTCATGCGTTTATCTTGTGGCATTTCACCACGAAGCCACGCAGCTTTAACGCCGTTATTGGTTAGTTCACCAATAAGGGTTTCAAGGCGCTCACGAGTTTTTACAAACACAATCGCTTTACTAACATCAGGGCCGTTTAAGGTGTTAACTAATAGCTCAAGCTTGTGATGGTAATCGTCAGCTAAATGAACCCATTGATGTATTTTAGCTTTTTCTTTGCGTGATGATTCGGCTTCAAGCAGAGCCGGGTCGTTTAAAATACGCTCTGCAAATAATTCTACGCTGTCACCTTCAAGAGTAGCTGAGAATAAAAAGCACTGACGACGATTTTTAGCTTCATCACAAATACGCAGCATTTCTTTACGAAAGCCCATGTCGAGCATGCGGTCGGCCTCATCAAGAATGAGCATTTCTACGTTTTCTGCGTGGAAGTTTTCAGTTTCCAAATACTCCATTAAACGCCCAGGTGTGGCGATTAAAATGTCGTTATTATTTTCAAAAATTTCTTTGTGTGTACCGTAATTAATACCGCCGGTAACCACCCCAATTTTTAAGTGGGTTTGTTTTGCAAGTAACTCACATTGTTCATGAATTTGATAAGCAAGCTCGCGAGTTGGGGTCATAATTAATACCCGTGCAAAGCCCGGATCACGACGCGGGAAATCCATTAAATATTGAATTGCTGGAATTAAGAATGCCGCCGTTTTACCCGTACCTGTTGGTGCAGACGCTAAAATATCACGCCCTTGCAACGCCTCAGGAATGGCTTGTTGTTGAATGCTAGTAGGGGTTTCAAAACCCATTTTATTAATAGCATTGAGTAGCTTATTATCAAGATCAAATTCAGAAAATTGCATAGAGTGTCAAAAATAGGGGACAATTGCCGTTAATTATACGCACTTAAACCTACTTGGTGAATGAAAAGGTGAAAAAATGTCTGGTTTTGCATTTAAACAATTTAAGGTTGAGCACGACCAGTGCGCCATGAAGGTATCTACCGATGGTATTTTACTTGGAGCATGGGCTGATTTAAGCGGTGCAAGTTCGTTATTAGATATTGGCACAGGTACGGGGTTGTTGGCGTTAATGTGTAAACAGCGAGTGCCAGATTTAAAGGTGAGTGCGGTTGAGGTTGATAAGGCCGCCTACCAGCAAGCTGTACAAAATTGCCAGCAAAGCCCTTGGCCAGACATTAGCATTTATCACCAGTGTGTACAGCAGTTTGCGGCTGAGACTAAATTTGATTGCGTTATATCTAATCCACCTTATTTTAATCACAGTTTAAAAAGTGATAATGCAGCACGCAATGCCGCTCGCCATACCGATGGTTTAAGCTTTGCAGAACTAATTGCTGCGTTTAAACGCTTAACGCATAAGCAAGCACGTTTTAATTTAATTCTGCCTAGTGAAGAGGCACAGTTATTTATAACCTTGGCGCAGCAGCAAGGGCTGTATTTAAGCGCGCATTGCCAAGTAAAAACCACACCGAGTAAAGTGTTCAGCCGCAGCTTAATGCGCTTTAGCTCAATCAAAACAGAATTAGAGCAATCAGTGCTTTGCATAAAAGATGAAAACAACACCTACACAGCTGATTATGTCGGGCTTTGCAAAGCATTTTATTTAAAGATGTAAGCTATTTATTGAGCTTGGTTATCTAGTAAAAAAGGATAATTTACCCATTATGCATACGTATTCAGTTTTTATTTAATCAATCACCAGACTAGTGTTAACCACTTGTAAATAACGTCGAGTATGTTGCTTAACTCGCTCAACACTTGGAACACACACTATGAAGCTGAATAAAATAATCACCACTGCAGGATTGAGCCTTGGCTTAACTTTACCAAGCTTAGCTATGGCTGCACCTACAACATTTGTGCATCTATTCGAATGGAACTGGCAAGATATAGCTCAAGAATGTGAACAGTTTTTAGGGCCCAAAGGATATGCTGCTGTACAGGTATCTCCGCCTAACGAGCATATTACAGGTAATCAATGGTGGACTCGCTACCAACCTGTGAGCTACCAACTGCAAAGCCGTGGCGGGAACCGGACGCAGTTTATAGATATGGTTAATCGATGTAATTCGGCAGGTGTAGATATATATGTTGATACCCTAATAAACCATATGGCTGCAGGTGATGGTACTGGTACCGACGGTAATAACTTTGGTAATAAACAATATCCTATTTACAGCCCACAAGATTTTCACCAAAGCTGTTCAATTAACCCTGAGGATTACGGTAATAATCGCTACCGTGTGCAACATTGCGAGCTGGTAGGGCTTGCCGATTTAAATACCGCTTCAACTTATGTGCAAAATACGTTAGCGGCATATATTAATGACTTACAAGCCTTAGGAGTTAAAGGCTTTAGGTTTGATGCTGCTAAGCATGTTGCTGCAAGTGATATTCAAAGTTTAATGGCAAAAATAAATGGCTCGCCAGTGGTTTTTCATGAGGTGATAGATCAAGGTACTGAAGCGGTAGATGCCTCAGAGTATTTAAGTACAGGTTTAGTTACTGAGTTTAAATACAGTACACAGCTTGGTAATACATTTAGAAATGGCTCGCTTGCGTGGCTAAGTAATTTTGGTGAAGGTTGGGGTTTTATGCCAAGTTCATCAGCTGTGGTATTTGTTGATAACCATGATAACCAACGTGGGCATGGTGGTGCGGGTAATGTAATTACTTTTGAAGATGGCCGTTTATACGACCTAGCTAACGTCTTTATGTTGGCGTATCCGTATGGGTACCCAAAAGTCATGTCGAGTTATGACTTTCATGGTGATACCGATGCAGGTGGGCCAAGTGTGCCAGTGCACAACAATGGTAACTTGGAATGTTTTGCAAGCAAATGGAAGTGTGAGCATCGTTGGTCGTACATTGCTGGTGGTGTTGATTTTAGAAATAACACTGCCGATAACTGGGTTGTAACCAACTGGTGGGATAACACCAATAACCAGATTGCATTTGGGCGAGGTAGCTCAGGCCATATGGCAATTAATAAAGAAGACTCAACTTTAAATGCAACAGTTCAAACAGATATGGCTGCTGGGCAGTACTGTAACGTATTAAAAGGTGAGCTTTCGGGTGATGCTAAAAGCTGTAGTAATGAGGTTATTACAGTTAATAGTAACGGCACTATTAATTTAAATGTGGCGCCATGGGATGCCATGGCTATTCATAAAAATGCTAAATTACTACAAGGCTCGCTCCCTAATAACGGCGGTGATTGGCAAAGAACCGTTGTTTTTATCAATGCGCTAACACAAAGCGGACAAGATATGTTTGTTCGTGGTGGAATAGATCACACTTATGCCAATGCAAACCTTGGTAGAAACTGCCAAACAACGAACGTTGAATGTGCCATGCCTATTCGTCACAACAATTTAAAAAACAACACCACTTTGCCTTGGAAAGCAAACGATAATTACCTAGATTGGTATGGTATCGAACAAGGTCAAAGCAGTGAGGCGCAGGGTACCGCTATGGATTGGACTACTAATATATGGCCTAGTGAATTCGGGGCGAAAAAAACGGTAGATAGCGATGGTTTTGGCGTTACACCGCTTAATATATGGGGTGAACACTACTGGATGCTTGATGTTGATATGGATTGCAGTAAAGCCGTTAACGGCTGGTTTGAACTCAAAGCATTTATAAAAAATGGCCCAGAGTGGGAGGGCGATATAAACCAAGCTGATACCCCATATGCAAGCACTAACCATATGGCCCAGTGCGGCAAAATTAATATGTTTGAATTTAATAGCTCAAGTGTAGAGGTGCGTGACTTTTAAATATGCACTTTTAATCATGTACTTTAAAACGTGATTATTAATTAAAAACCAAGTGTGTTAAAAGCACTTGGTTTTTATTTTTTACATGCACCTAATTAGCTATGTAATTTCATAGTGTGTTTATAAATCAGCTGGTATTATTGTTTTATTCGCTATTTAAAATCAAAGCAACTCTATGAAAAACTTCAATAAACTAACTTTGCTAAGCACTCTCGCTGCAGCTTTATTTATAAGCCATAGTGCGCATGCAAACATGAGTCCTGTAGGGCTTTGGAAAACCATTAATGAAGACACCAAAGAAGCAAAGTCTTATGTACGCATTACTGAGCAAGATGGCTTACTGACTGGCAAAATTGAAAAAATACTCAATAAAGCCAAGCAAGATGCGCTTTGCAGCGAGTGCAACGGTGATAAAAAGAATCAGCCGATGCTAGGCATGACCATTATTGAAAAGGTAACTTATGCAGGTGACGGTAGTTGGGAAGACGGTGAAATACTCGACCCAAATAACGGTAAAACCTACAGCGTGCGTTTAACTCCGCAACAAAATGGCGAAAAACTTGAAGTGCGTGGTTATGTGGGCTTTTTTTACCGTAACCAATACTGGTTAAAAGTAGAATAGTTAAGTATTAAAAAGCGCTGCATAGCAGCGCTTTTTGCAAAAGTGCACAGTTACAGGGTTTCAGCGTACTCTGTCATCACCTGTTCTACCCAGGTGGCAATTCGTTCATCGCTTAGCTCGTACTGACTATCTTCGTCTAATGCTAAACCAACAAATTGTTTACCGTCTTCGGTAAGGGCTTTAGAGGCTTCAAATTCGTAATTACTGTCGTTAGGCCAAAAGCCAAGTTGAGTAATGGCTTGGGCATTTATTTCATCATGAAGCATGCCTAATGCGTCTTGAAACCATTGGCCATATCCTTGCTGATCGCCCATGCCAAATAAGGCAATGGTTTTACCATTTAGGTCAACGTCTTTTATGTCGTCCCACTTTGATTCCCAATCTTCTTGAATTTCGCCAAAGTCCCACGTAGAAATACCAAAAATGATAAAGTCATATTGCTCAGCGTTTTTAAGCGGCTCGTCTTTAATATTATGTAAGCTGACAATGTCGGCGCCTATAATGTCGCGTATTTTTTCTGCCGCCATTTCGGTATAGCAGGTAGTAGAACCAAAAAATAAACCAATCTGCATCGTATTTATCACTGTGTAATTGCCTGTTATGATAGGCTCAAGTTTACCGTAAGGTATTTTTAATTGATACCTTCTCCCGTGGTATTACCAACATGAGATCACAACGTGACAACGCTATCTGACGATTTACCTGAACAAAATAATGAGCTAAGCAGCAATAGCGACTTTTTAGAAACCTTTCTTGATAGCCTCTATTTAGAGCAAGGCGTAAGTGAAAACACGCTGAGCGCTTATCGCAGTGACTTAGATAAGTTTTGCCAATTTTTAAAAGGCGAAAACTTAATGACGGTAACCAGCCTCGACGTTGAAAGTTACTTGGCACATCGTGTTGATTTAGGGCTAAAGCCACGCAGTACTGCACGCAGTATTAGTGCATTAAAACGTTTTTATCAGTACTTTGTACGCGAAAAAATAATTAGCGACTCACCTATGGTCAATATTGCTCAGCCTAAAGCGGGGCAATCATTACCAAAAACGCTTTCTGAGGCCGAAGTAGAGGCGCTATTAAGTGCCCCCAATACAGAAGAGCCAATGGGGCTGCGCGACAAAGCCATGCTCGAGCTCTTGTATGCAACGGGTTTGCGGGTAACTGAGCTGGTAGGGCTGAGAATGGAGCAAATAAATTTGCGCCAAGCTGTGGTGTTTGTAAAAGGTAAAGGAAATAAAGAGCGATTAGTGCCTTTAGGTGAAGAGGCTATGTATTGGCTGGAGCAATTTTTAAAGCTTGGGCGAGCAAAAATGATAAAACATGCCACCGATTTTGTATTTCCCTCTAAACGTGGGGTGGGCATGACACGACAAACTTTTTGGCATCGGATTAAACACTATGCTATTTTGGCATCCGTTGAGTCGCCGTTATCGCCCCACACCTTGCGACATGCATTTGCAACGCATTTATTAAACCATGGGGCTGACTTGCGTGTGGTGCAGATGATGCTTGGCCACAGCGACCTATCAACTACCCAAATTTATACGCATGTAGCGAATGAGCGATTAAAATCGGTGCATGCTGAGCATCATCCTCGTGCTTAAGCGAATTTTTTTGTCACTAAGCCGGTCATATAGACACGATAAGATAAGTATTTTTAGGATAGAGAACCCGTTATGAAAAAATTAATGTTAGCAGGTGCCATGTTGTGCACTAGTTTGAGCGCTTTTGCTAATGGTGTTGCAGTAACACCCGATGCCAATGATCCTATTGTGACAAAATTTGCCGCGCTAGGAGTAACGGTTAAACAAATTAACCCAAGTCCGGTTGCTGGCTTAAAAGAATTGATCACCAATAAAGGGGTGCTGTATGCAAGCCCTGACGGTCAGTTTTTAATGCAAGGTACGCTAATCGATTTAAACAACCGTAGTAATTTAACTGAGCAAGCACTTAATGGTGTGCGTCAATCAGGGTTAAAAGAATACGAAGATTCAATGATTGTGTATAAGGCGCCAGAAGAAAAACACAGCATTACCGTGTTTACTGATATTAGCTGTGGTTACTGTCGCAAATTACACCGTGAGCTTGATGACTTACTTGAGTCGGGTATTACGGTTAAATACCTAGCATTTCCACGTGGCGGCCTACAGGGGTCAGGTTATGCTGATTTAATGAATGTGTGGTGTGCTAAAGATCAGCAAGAAGCACTTACTGAAGCTAAATCTGGTGCAGATACACAAATTGTAAAAGACTGTAGCGCACCCGTTGCAGAGCATTACCAATTAGGGCAAAGCTTTGGAATTAGTGGTACACCGGCTATTATTTTAGAAGATGGCACGATGATCCCAGGCTACCAACCAGCTGCCGCACTAAGCGCTGCGCTTGAGGCGAATAAAGCAGGTTAATTAAAAACCTGAGTACCTGTTTAAAAAGGCCTTTATGGCTTTTTTTTGTCTTTTTGTTATGAATATCATAAGTTAAAAACCAGCATGAAAAAAATGATCATTGCGCGAGAACCTGTTGACGACTCTCATCTACCTAGTCATCTACATCCTGTTATTAAGCAAATTTATGCCACGCGTAACGTCTGCCATGCTGATGAATTAAATAATAGTGCGGCCACTTTGCTCGACTTTAAGCTATTTAAAGATATAGACAAAGCCAGCCAACTATTAATTGATGCACTGCATGCACAAAGTAAAATACTAATTGTTGGCGATTTTGACGCCGATGGCGCAACCAGCACCGCCACCTTAATGCAAGGGTTGGCCATGTTTGGCTTTACCCATTTAGATTATTTAGTGCCAGACCGCTTTAGTTTAGGTTATGGCTTAAGCCCAGCATTGGCTGATCAAATAGTCACTATGCAGCCCGATTTAGTGATCACCGTAGATAACGGTATATCGTGTATTGCAGGGATTGATATTGTTAAAGCCGCAGGCATTAAAGTGCTGGTTACAGATCATCATTTACAAGGCGATCAACTGCCTAATGCCGATGCTATTGTTAATCCTAATCGTCATGACTGTGATTTTCCCTCTAAGTCGATAGCTGGTGTTGGTGTGGCGTTTTATTTGCTTATCGCATTGAGAAGTGCGCTGCGTGAACAAGGCTACTTTAACCAACATCCTATGCCAAATATTGCTGACTTACTCGATATTGTAGCCCTTGGTACGGTGGCCGATGTGGTGGCTCTGGATGCGAATAACCGTACGTTAGTCCATCAAGGCTTGGCACGTATTCGAAGTGGTAAAACCCGCCCAGGTATCACCGCACTGATTGAAGTGGCTAATCGCAATGCAGCTCGTTTGAGTGCCAGCGATTTTGGCTTTTCATTGGCGCCACGTTTAAATGCAGCAGGGCGTTTAGATGATATGAGCCTAGGTATAGCTTGCTTACTTAGCAACGACATAAATCAAGCAAGGCGCATAGCCGGTGAGCTTGACAGCTTAAACTTTGCCAGACGTGAAATTGAGCAAGGTATGCAAGTAGAAGCGCAAGCCGTGCTCGATAGATTGGCATTTAAAGAAGATAGTGTGCCTGATGCTATTTGTTTGTATCAAGACGATTGGCATCAAGGTGTTATTGGCATTTTAGCGGGGCGCTTAAAAGAAAAGTACCACCGCCCAACCGTGATATTTGCGGGTGGCGAAAACGGTGAAATAAAAGGTTCATGTCGCTCTATTGAAGGTTTACATATGCGCGACCTGCTTGAAGGTTTAAACACTGCGCAGCCTGGTTTAATTAATAAATTTGGCGGCCACGCAATGGCGGCAGGTTTAAGTATTAACGAGCAGCAATTTGCTGAGTTCAAACGCGCATTTGATAGTGCAGTTAGCGAGCAACTCAGTGAAGAAAGTAAACGCTGTATTGTATTTACCGATGGTGAGCTACCTAATGATTGCTTTAGCATGGATTTTGCCCAGCTTTTAAAACAATCGGGCCCGTGGGGGCAGCAGTTTCCTGAGCCGATATTTGAACACACCTTTGAAGTAATCCAGCAGCGTATTGTGGGTGAAAAACACTTAAAGCTGGTATTAAAGCATCAGTCTGCACGCTTAGTGGATGCCATTGCCTTTGGGATAGATGTAAAAGCGTGGCCAGATACCGAGGCGCAGTTTGTCAAAGTAGCGTATCAGCTCGATATAAATGAATTTAGAGGTAAATTTAGCTTACAACTTATAGTTAGAGAGCTTGAAAAAGTGGGCTAAAAAATATCTTCAAACCATGCATAAAAGGCTAATAAAACGCGCGGTTTTTTGTTAAAATCGGGCGTTTTTATTATTTAATGATTTTTAATTGCGCTCGGTCTCTTTTTTAAGTGCGCAATAACCTAGCCATTTTGGAGTAATGTACATGTTTGAAGTGAATCCTGTGATTAATCAAATCAAGGAAATTCGCGAACGTACTGAACTGCTTCGGGGGTACCTTTGACTACGCTCTTAAACAAGAACGTTTAGAAGAAGTTAACGCCGAACTTGAAGATTCAGCCGTATGGAATGAGCCTGAGCGCGCACAAGCCCTTGGTCGTGAAAAGTCAGCACTAGAAGCCGTGGTTGAAACAATCGATAACCTTGTTGCTGGTACTGACGATGTTGAAGGTTTAGTAGAGCTTGCTGTTGAAGCTGAAGATCAAGACACCTTTGATGAAGCACAAAGCGAACTAGCTGATTTAAACCAGCAGCTTGAAGGGCTTGAGTTTCGTCGTATGTTTTCAGGCTCTCACGATTCAAACGATGCCTACCTTGATTTACAATCAGGCTCTGGCGGTACTGAAGCACAAGACTGGTGTAATATTTTACTGCGTATGTACTTACGCTGGGGTGAAGCAAAAGGCTTTAAAGTAGAGCTTGTTGAAGCGACCGATGGCGATGTTGCTGGTATTAAAGGCGCAACGGTACGTTTTTCTGGTGAGTATGCATATGGTTGGTTACGCACTGAAACAGGCGTACACCGCCTAGTTCGTAAAAGCCCATTTGATTCAAGTGGCCGTCGCCATACCTCGTTTGCATCTGCGTTTGTTTATCCAGAAGTTGATGACAACATTGAGATTGATATTAATCCGTCTGACTTACGTATAGACGTTTACCGTGCATCTGGCGCGGGTGGTCAGCACGTAAATACCACTGAATCGGCAGTACGTATTACTCACGTACCAACCAATACCGTGGTGCAATGTCAAAACGAGCGTTCACAACATAAAAATAAAGCCCAAGCAATGAAGCAGTTAAAAGCGAAATTATTTGAGCTTGAGCTACAGCAGCAAAATGCTGAAAAGCAAAGCCAAGAAGACAACAAGTCTGATATTGGCTGGGGAAGTCAAATTCGTTCATACGTACTTGATGACTCGCGTATTAAAGACTTACGTACTGGCGTTGAAAACCGTAACACTCAAGCGGTACTCGATGGCGACCTAGATAAATTTATTGAAGCCAGCTTAAAATCTGGTTTATAACCACCAAGCTAAAAAAGAGCTAAAAAATGACTGATCAAATCCAAGACGAAAATAAGTTAATCGCTGAGCGTCGCGGCAAATTAGACGCTATTCGCGAAAATTGCCCAGCCAACGGTCATCCAAACCAATTCCGTCGTGAGCATTACACGGCAGATTTGCAGGCTGAGTTTGGTGATAAGAGTAAAGAAGAGCTAATCGAATTACAGCATGTGGTATCGATTGCAGGTCGTATTCTTGCTAAACGTGGTCCATTTATGTCTATTCAAGACATGAAAGGCCGTGTACAAGCATATGCCTCAAAAGACGTTCAAAAAGATTTAAAAGCAAAATATGGTCAGCTTGATATTGGCGATATTATTGGTGTTAAAGGCGCATTGAACAAATCAGGTAAAGGCGATTTATACGTAGAAATGACAGAGTACGAACTGCTGACTAAGTCACTTCGCCCATTACCAGAAAAATTCCATGGTTTATCAGATCAAGAAACTAAATACCGCCAACGTTATGTTGATTTAATTACTAACGAAGCAACGCGTGAAACATTCCGTATTCGCTCACAAGTAGTTGAAGGCATTCGTCGCTTTTTAGCAGACCGCGATTTTATGGAAGTAGAAACGCCAATGCTGCAGGTTATTCCTGGTGGCGCGACGGCACGTCCGTTTGTAACACACCACAATGCGCTTGATATCGACATGTACTTGCGTATTGCACCAGAGCTTTACTTAAAGCGTTTAGTGGTAGGTGGTTTTGACCGCGTATTCGAAATTAACCGTAACTTCCGTAACGAAGGGTTATCGACACGCCACAACCCAGAATTCACTATGATTGAGTTCTACCAAGCGTATGCTGACTACATTGATCTAATGAACATCACCGAAGACATGTTACGTACAGTTGCAACTAACGTACTGGGCAGCCCAATTGTGGTTAACACCACTAAAGATGAAAACGGCGAAGTTGTTGATTCAGTCGAGTATGACTTTGGTCAACCGTTCACGCGTTTAAGCATGGCAGATGCTATCTTAAAATATAACCCAGAGTTTGATGCAGCGGTATTTAACGACCCAGAAAACCACTTTGAAGAATTAAAAGGGTACGCTAAACAAGTACACGTTAAAATTCCTGAAAACTGCGTATGGGGCCCAGGTAAGTTCTTATGTGAAATATTTGAAGAAACGGCTGAGCATATGCTTATCCAACCTACATTTATCACAGGCTACCCGTGGGAAGTATCTCCACTTGCACGTCGTAACGATGAAAATCCATTTGTAACTGATCGTTTTGAATTTTTTGTTGGCGGTCGTGAATTAGCAAATGGTTTCTCAGAGCTTAACGATGCACAAGATCAAGCTGAGCGTTTTACTCGTCAGGTTGAAGAGAAAGACGCTGGTGATGATGAAGCAATGCATTATGACGAAGACTACATTCGCGCACTTGAGTATGGTTTACCACCAACGGCAGGTGAGGGCATTGGTATTGACCGTTTAGTGATGCTATTTACTGACTCATCAACTATCAAAGATGTTATTTTATTCCCGCACATGCGCCCACAAGCTGACTAAGCTTGAAGGAATAAACTATAAAATTATTAACGCCGCTAATTAGCGGCGTTTTTTTTGCCTTATTGTTTGTGAGACATTGCCTAAACTTTATATTAGGGCTTTTAATTAATAAGTACTACACTGATAATAAAATGTAAGTACAAAGGGATATTAACCTTTAATTCAGTTTCATTATCATAAAGTTGCCTCACTGCTTAGCAACATTAAAGCAGTGCTATAACTTTTTGGTATGATTGTTTTTTAAACATTATGTTGTATTTATGTGAATTTTTTAGCTAAAATATGGCCGAAATTTGTACACGGTCATTCTTAGTCGTAAAAAATAAAAATTTCTAAAGGACTTAGATAAATAATATGAAAGTTAAACAAGTAGAATCTTTACCCGATGAGAGTACCACTGAGCAACAGCGACAAGCTTATTACCGCGCGTGCATTGCCGAGTTTCAAAAATTGGGCTACCAAGAGCAATATCTTGCTGAACTTACGGATGAACTAGTGCCAGTGATGGGTGTAAACTCAAGCACTCCAAATACCTAACCTGATCAATTTTCAAACTAATTACACTTTAAAACCAGACATATGTGCAATCTATAGCCATATAGTCACTTTTGTCAGAAAAGTGTTTGACATATTTTCTGAAATCTTTATTATACGCCCCACAAGACGGAGAGGTGTCCGAGTGGCCGAAGGAGCTCCCCTGCTAAGGGAGTATAGAGTTTGTAGCTCTATCGAGGGTTCGAATCCCTCCCTCTCCACCATTTTTTAAATGGCGAAATCTTGTAAACGTAAAGATGGGCGCATAGCTCAGCTGGATAGAGTACCTGGCTACGAACCAGGCGGTCGGAGGTTCGAATCCTCCTGCGCCCACCACTCTTTACACACTCTGCTTAGAGTTAAAACAAGCAAAAATGAAAGTGGGCGCATAGCTCAGCTGGATAGAGTACCTGGCTACGAACCAGGCGGTCGGAGGTTCGAATCCTCCTGCGCCCACCACTTTCAACTCTCACTTAGAGTTTAAATAAGTAAATATGAAAGTGGGCGCATAGCTCAGCTGGATAGAGTACCTGGCTACGAACCAGGCGGTCGGAGGTTCGAATCCTCCTGCGCCCACCATTTTCATACATAAGCCGACATTAAGTCGGTTTTTTTGTGCCTGAAATAAAGTGAATATGGGAAAGTAGCAAGCTACGAACCAGACGGTCAGAGGTTCACTCTTAAAAGATACGTCCTGCGCCCACCACTTTCTATTACTATTAAAGTTAATAGAAAAGAAACCGACGAAAGTCGGTTTTTTTATGTCTGAAATAAAGTGAATATGGAAAAGTAGTAAGCTACGAACCAGACGGTCGGAGGTTCACTCTTACAAGACACGTCCTGCGCCCACCACTTTCATAAATAAGCCGACATTAAGTCGGTTTTTTTGTGCCTGAAATAAAGTGAAATTGGAAGAGCAGTAGGGTTTGCACTCGACGGTCGGAGGTCCACTCTCAGAAGATACGTCCTGCGCCCAGCACTTTCATAAATAAGCCGACATTAAGTCGGTTTTTTTGTGCCTGAAATTTGAGAAAGCTTTCAGATATTAGTTAAACCCAATTATGCACACCGCTAAATTTTGTATCCAGTCACTTCTCTAAAAGCGCAGCGCCTCTTAACCTCTTTGTGAATAACGCTCTTAAAAATTTAAATGCACAAAGAGAAATGAAAGAGGTGTAAATGAGAAGTTCACAATCTAAACGCCTGCAAGCTACATTCTACAAATAATATTATCGTCAATTTTCAATGTGGACGTAGTGCTTACTTACGTTAGAAACACAGTTTCTCATTGCTAAAACCTAAAACCTAAGCTGCTCTTTAAACTCGGCTGTGTTATTTTGAACGTCTTGTTTAAAAGGATCTTGCTGTATGTTTAAAACCGTATTTTTTATATTCTTATTTATTTTAAGCGCACTTTTTACTGTTGCTACACATGCAAATGAGGCTAAACATGCAATCGCCGTTGGTGCAGAGCAATTTGCTTTGTACTTACCGCAATTAAAAAATAAACGTGTAGGGCTGGTGGTTAATCAAACTTCTGTCGTGGGTCAAACACATCTGGTTGATAGCTTGCTGGCTAAAAACATCAACATCACTAAAATTTTTGCACCTGAGCATGGCTTTCGAGGCGATCATGATGCGGGAGCACATGTTAAAAACGCCGTTGATAGCAAAACCGGTATTCCACTGATTTCTATTTACGGTAAAAACAAAAAACCAAGCGCCAAGGTGCTTAGCGATGTTGATATCATTATTTTTGATATTCAAGATGTGGGCGTACGTTTTTATACTTACATTAGCTCTATGCATTACATGATGGAGGCTGCGGCTGAACAAGGTGTTGAATTTATAGTACTTGATAGGCCAAATCCTAATATTAGCCACATTGACGGGCCAATTTTAGAGCCGCAGTTTAAATCGTTTGTGGGTATGCACCCAATCCCTGTATTACACGGTATGACGGTAGGCGAGCTAGCTAAAATGATCAAAGGCGAGGGCTGGATCAATCAAGCTCATGATTTAAAGCTAAACGTGATCCCTGTTGCAGGCTATACCCGCACAACGCCATACAGTTTGCCGGTAAAGCCAAGCCCTAATTTACCCAACGATCAATCAATAGCGCTGTATCCCTCGTTGTGCTTTTTTGAGGCAACCCCTGTTAGCATAGGTAGAGGAACTGATTTTGCCTTTCAGGTTATTGGTTATTCACCAGTAGCACTTGGGGACTTTAGCTTTACCCCGCGTTCAATAAAAGGCGCAGCGCTTAATCCTAAATTTAAAGACCAAATGGTGAAAGGGATTGATTTACGCCATAGTAATATCACAGGCTTAAACTTAAATTATTTAATTAATGCTTACCAGCAGCTTACACAGGCTAAGCAGGTGTTTTTTGAACGTGCCGATTTTATGGATAAACTCGCAGGAACTGATCAGCTCAGACTTGCCATAGAAGCGGGGCGAACAGCTGAGGAAATTAAGCAAAGTTGGCAAGCGGGGCTTGAGCAATTTAAACAGCAAAGAGCGCCTTATTTGCTCTACCAATAAAGGAATGAGTGTGTATTTAAATTTTTCCGTGTTAGCAAAGCGTACTTTTTTTAACGCACTGACAATTACGCTTTGCTTTATTATTACCGGTTGCAGTGGCGCAAGCAGTGCAATTAAATCTCAGCGCCCGTTTATTCCTAATCAAATACAGAGCCTCGCTAATGCGCAAGTTATTGCTACTTTTCCAGATGCAAACCCCAGTAGCCGAGAATATGTAAATAATCGTGGGACATTTAAAGCGTATAAAGGGCGTGGGCAATTATTACTACAAAATGAAAGTACCTTAAGTGCCGATATTTATATTAATAATAAAAAGTTAGCGCTTGATACCCTGCAAAAAAATACTGAGTATGCCTTTAATTTAGGGCAGTACACTCACAACGGAGTTAACACTTTTAAGGTTGATAACATTCAACCTGCTGACGGCAGTTTAACGCTGCGATTTGCCTTTGCTACTCTAAATAGCTCAGCGGCTAAAACCATTGATTTTAGTGCGGTAGATAAGCTAATAGAAAAAGATGTAAGTGCGGGCTTTCCTGGTGCGGTATTAGCGGTAATTAAAGCGGGTAAGATATTAAAATTAACCGCTTATGGTGATGCCAAGCAATATCAGCAAAATGACTTAATGTTGTTACGCCCAGAGCCCATGCAAACAAATACACTCTTTGATTTAGCCTCAAACACAAAAATATTTGCTACTAACTTTGCGTTAATGAAACTAGTAAGCGAAGGGCAATTAAACATAAATAACAGAGTGAGTGATTACCTAACAGAATACCAAGGCGATGGACGAGAGCTGCGCCAAGTTAAAGACTTACTCACTCATAAAGCCGGTTACCCACCGGTGTTTGATTTTCATCGAAAAGACACCCGCTATGGCGAAGCGTTTTTTTCACAAGCCAGCGAGACCACTAAACAATTACTACTTACCAGCGTACCACTAGCCAGTGAGCCAAGCGCTCAGCATGTTTACTCTGATATTGATTACATGATTTTAGGTGTTTTAATTGAGCGCATTAGCGGCCAACCACTCGACGAATACCTAGAGCAGCATATTTACGCGCCTTTAAAGCTTAACAACACTTTATTTAACCCGCTTAAAAAAGGCTTTAATCGTCAGCAGTTTGCCGCCACGGAGCTAAGTGGAAATACCCGCGATGGCCGTATTCATTTTGATAATATTCGCACCAATGTGTTGCAAGGACAGGTGCATGATGAGCGTGCTTTTTACTCACTTGATGGTGTAGCAGGCCATGCAGGACTATTTAGTAATGCCCCCGATTTAGCCGTTTTATGCCAAGTGTTACTCAACAAGGGCGGTTACGGCGATAAGCAAATTTTTAATGCCAGTAGTTTGGCGCAGTTTTTAACCCCACAAAGTACCGATGAAACCTACGGCTTAGGTTTTCGTCTTGCAGGAAATAATCAAGCGCGGCGCTGGCACTTTGGCCCGTATGCCAGCCCACAAGCTTATGGACACACAGGTTGGACTGGCACAGTAACTGTGATTGATCCCGCTTACGATTTAGCTATTGTTTTACTTACCAATGCACGCCATTCACCAATTAAAGGTAGTGAAAAACGTTATCAGTTTGTAGGTAAAAACTTTGAAACAGCTCAATATGGTTCTATTGTTTCATTAATTTATGAGGCGCTGTTAAATCAGTAAACTCAGTGAGTGACTTAATGGTGTAAATCTATTAAGTTAACTGCTTACTATTAACTAACCAAGGCTGTTAAAGCCGCGTTTATTATAAAAATTAAAAAGGTTTGTTTATGCATTGGTATTCTATTTTGCCACCGCTGATTGCCATTATTATTGTGTTTTGGCGCAAAGAAGTCATTATGGCGCTGCTTGTTGCGGTAATTTCATCGGAATTTTTACTCGCATTACAAGGTGAAGGAAATAGCGTATTTACTACGTTTTTAAATAGCATTGAACGCATAGTTGCTGTGGCCAGTTCTCCTGGTAATACCCGTATACTCATCTTTAGTATTTTAATAGGCGCCTTACTTGCCTATATTCGCGAATCTGGCGGTGTTGCTGCTACCGTTAATTTGTTGATGAACAAAGGTGTTGCGAAAAGTAAGCGCCAAGTGGGCTTTTTAACTATGTTTACCGGCGTTGCGGTATTTATAGAGTCAAACTTAAGTGTGCTTACCTCGGGTATTTTATCTCGCGGCCTGTTCGATAAATTTAAAATGAGCCGCGCGCGTTTAGCTTATATAATCGATAGCACCAGCGCACCTGTATGTATTTTAATATTACTAAACGGCTGGGGTGCATTTGTACTGGGTTTGTTAGGTAATTACGAATTAGGCGAGTCGGCCGTATCGGTGCTGTGGGGCAGTGTAGGCTATAACTTTTACGCCATAATCACTCTGGTTATTGTTTTTTATACCATTGCGTTCGATAAAGTACATGGCCCAATGAAAGTAGCCGAGCAAAAACTAGAGCTACAAACAACCGAGCTAAAAGAAGAAGTAAAAGGCTCTAAAGCACGCTTTATGTTGGTGCCATTACTTACGCTGATTGTGAGCATGGTCGGTTTTATGTTTTACACTGGTAACGGGGTACTTGCCGAGGGTAGTGGCTCAAAATCAGTATTGTATGCCACTGTGTTGGCTATTGTTGTGGCCTATTGTTTAATGATTGGTTCGCGCCAGTTTACCCACCACCAATTAGTCGATACTGGCTTTAAAGGCATGGGCGAATTACTTCCGCTGGTAAGTATTGTATTGCTCTCGCTCACCTTGGGCGCAAGCTTAAAAGAGCTAGGTACAGGCGTGTTTGTGGCATCTTTGGTTGGCGATTACTTACCGATATATTTAATAGTGCCAGTGCTATTTTTAACCGGTGCGGTTATGTCGTTTACTACAGGTACATCTTGGGGCACATTTGCCATACTTATCCCCATTGGCGTACCGCTTATTCAAGCGCTTGGTTTACCGCCATCGCTGGTGGTAGGCGCTATTTTAGGCGGCGGGATATTTGGCGATCATTGTTCCCCTATATCCGACACCAGCGCAGTATCAGCCATCGCCTCAGGCTGTGACTTACTCACCCACGTTAAAACCCAATTACCCTATGCATTAGTAGGCGGCGGCCTAACGTTTGTAGCTTACTTAGTAACGAGCTTAATTGTGTTATGAAATTTGATTATTTAAATACTCAAAAGCTTGCTTAATTACAGGCTTTTTTGTTTACACGTAGGTTGGGTTGAGTGACACGAAACCCAACTAGACTCCCATCTATATTTACTATTTTTGTAGGCACTTAGCAGTTAGCGTGTCGGACGTTAGTCCATAACTAATAATGGATATAAAGATAAATAAAGGTGTTTAACATTCTAGCCTTATAAAAAACTCATTATTTTGTTGTAAAAGAGTTAGAAGCTAAACGCTAGTGTTTCGAGTTAATTATGAAACTTTGTTCTAAATCATTGATGAAAAAAACTTTTTAAATTAGTATAAAGATGCTCTTGATGGGATTGAAGTTAAGTTGTTGTAGCTTCAGTTTGTCTTATGTCTTATAAGGCAAGGTTCACTTATTTATATAGGTGGGCAAATCTAATCTCTACACTTAGGTGTTTGGTTTAACCAAAATGTCAATTTCAACGACATGTTATCTAATAGTATCTACACCCATCTTGAGCTTTTTAAGGGAGTTTCATTACATGGATAGTAAATTAAGTAAAAATATAAGTAGTTTAAGTGATCAAATCTGGTTTACGAGAAAATGCAGGATTAGAGCTTCGGAAAGGCTTCTGTCTAATTATTTCCATTCAAATTTAATACTAGTGTGGTACTCCTTCCTAACCTTTTCTTTTTCCGTATATTTAATTAAAGACCCAGACTTTTTTAATCAGCATACAGATATAATAATGGTTCTTACTACTGGGGCCGTCTTTACTCTTTCATTATTCATTCCTCAATTGAATTTAAAAACTAGATACGAAAAGTTGAAAAAGAATTATATTGCAATGCAAGGGCTAGTGTCTGAGCTTTCTTTATGTGAGTCGAAAAATACCTTTTTCGAGATTCAAGGAGACTATCAGGAGCTCCTTGACTCCGTAGAGAACCACAGATCCTTTGACATGCTTTATTTTGTTCATTTTGAAGCGGATAAAAACTGTAGTAGGGATCTATCCTTTTCTGAGGTATTAAGGCTTTATGTTTATGTTTTTATTCGTACTTCATTCATAACTTTAGCCTATACTTTTCCCATCTTTAGCGTGGTTTTTTTATGAATGAAAGTAAATTTTTTAACACTATATTTGAGAAAGAAAATCTTACAAATGTTTATCTAAAATATATCCATTTTACTCCTTCTACTGGTGTTGATGGAATTAATGCTAATGAAAAATATAACTATGAATCAGAAATAGATCTGATAATTAGGAAAGTCCACACCAGAACATATAAATTTAGTAAATATAAGGAAAAGTTGATTTCAAAAGGAGCCGAGAAATATCCAAGAGTGATATCGATACCTACCGTTAGAGATCGACTTGTTTTAAAAGCGCTTCATTTATTTCTTCAAGGAATTTTTCCTGAAAGTTCAAAAACACTTATTCCTCAAATAATGCTGGATAAGATTAAGCAAGACGTCAAAAAAACGTGCTTTAAATCTTTTATCAAAATTGATATAAAAAATTTTTACCCAAGTATTGAACATGATTTATTGCTAAATAAAGCATTTAAAAAAATTAAAAGTAATGAAGCTAGGGATTTAATTAATAAAGCTCTTACGAACCCCACTGGTATGAAGGCTAACACTCAGGGGGTTCCCCAAGGACTATCAATTTCTAATATCCTAGCAGAAATGTATGTTAATGATGTTGATAATACATACAAAAGTTCTGCACTAATTTCTTATAATCGATATGTCGATGATATATTGATATTTTCTGAAGAGAGCAAGCCAAAGATACTTTTGGATAAAATTATAAATGACTTTGAATCATTAAAATTGGAGTGTCACCATTATGATAATTTGGGCAGTAAAACCAAAATTGGGTCTTTAAACGAAAGCTTTGACTTTTTAGGGTATTGGATTAATAAGCGTAGGCTTACGGTTAAAAAGGAGTCTATTTGGAGGGTGGAGAACTCTATAGCTAAAATTTTAAATGCCCATAAACATATACCTCAAGCTAAAAAATATATAACGGAAAATAAATTAAATTTAAGGATTACTGGTTGTATATATGAAGGTAAGCGAAGAGGGTGGCTTTTTTATTACTCTCAAATGGAAGATGAAACAGTTTTATATAGACTTGATGCTACTGTAAAAAAACTGCTCAAACAGTCGAAGTTGAATACTATTATTAACCAAAAAAAGTTCTCCAAAGCTTATAAGGAGTGTGCAAGAGATGTTATTGAAAATCATAAGTATATTATTAACTTTGATGGATATACATTAGCAGAGAAAAGAAGTTTATTATCAAGCTACATGGATGTTGCGATAATCGAAGCGTTAACCCCCGATACTGTGAATTCTTTATTTACTAAAAGAGTACGACATCTTATCAGGGATTTAGAAGAGGATATTAGAGACAATAGCTAATATTGTAGAAATACTCACATTATTAAATGCAATCCATAGGATATATTCGTACTAAGTGTCAACCTCTATATAAATTTCCAACTATAAAATTACTTAAGTCCCACACTGCTTAGCTCCAGCTCCAGCTCCAACATGCTTCAGCGCAATAATCTGCCCTTTGCCGTTATGCGCCATAGCGAGCATATCACCGGTATTGATATTACTTTCTACTGCGTGCCTTCCTTTTAAATCACTGAGCAGTGACTGCTTAATTTGTACGAGTACCTCGTCATTACAGCTGGCTATGTACCAGTCGTTGTCGACCTTTACGAGCGTGCCGTATTCTATGTGATGTTGTTGATGGCGGCGTAAGTCGTTTGCTAGTTGGGTGTCGAGCACGCGTTTTTGTTGCGTTATGGTACTTGCGTAGTTACCTGTTTGATCTATTTCATGCGTTGATATAAACGAGTAGTCGTGTATGTCTATGGTGTTTAATACGGTTTTAGGGGCAGTATTTATCACGTTGTTACTGTCGAGCACTATAAAGGCCAGTAAGCCCAGTGCGCAGGTAAGGCTTGTGAGTTGCAGGGCAAAGCCAAGCCTTTTAGGTTGTTTTTGGATTACGGAGTGTTTTAACGCCTGTTGTTGAGCATGCGAAAGAGTGGTACGTGCTTTTCGCTCGTTATAATGTTGTGTGAGCTTTTCATTAAACTGCTCATCAGGCTTATTCATTACGATCTCCTAATAATTGTTTTAGGTTTTGTTTGGCGTAGCGTAGCCTTGTTTTTATGGTTTGGGCGTTGCTTTGCGTTATAAGCTCTATATCGGCAAGGCTAAAGCCTTCTTGTTGTAAGGTGATGGCTTCGCGCTGCACAAAGCTAAGTTGCTTGAGCGCAGCATTAAACGCTTCATAACTTATGTATGTGTCGCCTATGTGTGAGTCACTACTTGTTAATTCACTTTGATTGTGATTTTGCGCAGGTAGTTGGCTGTTTTCGTCAAGCTCGACAAAGTGTTGCTGTTTGCGGTATTCGTCTATTAGGGTGTTGCGTGCGAGTTTAAATAACCAGGCTTTGGGCGTGGTTTGTGCTTGGTAAAGATGGCGCTTTTCAATAACCTTTAGCCATGTTTGTTGGCTTACGTCGTATGCTAAATGTGTATTAGACTGGGTAACTAGGTAGTGATATAAATCGTTACTGTATAAGGCAATAAGCTGCTCTAAGTGGCGGTTGTCGCCACTTTTTGCATACCGCGCCATGCAGTCTTTGCTTGGCGCTTCAAATAACCATGACTTAATACTCAATAGCATAGGCGCTTATTCCTTTACTGCGAACTGTCTAATTTAAAATCAAGCTGTACGGTTTGACCTGTTTGTAATTGTGCCACACCTTCAATTACTTTTGGACGATATTTCCAGCGCTTAATGGCGCGAAGTGCTTCGCGATCAAATATGCGTTTTGGCTCGGAATTTACTACCGTGGCATCAATCACTTCACCAGTGGGTGAAATATTAAAGCTAAGTTGCACCCAGCCTTCTATACCATCACGTGCCGCGCTAGTTGGGTACTTTGGATTTATGCGCACAATGGGTGAAGCATCTCCCGTAGGGCGGGTAAGTGTTTGCTTCATATCGTTACCAAATCCGTCAATTACTATGGGGGGTGCTGTGCTTATTGCTGTTATTGGCTCATTACTAGGTGTTACACGTGGTGGTGCTTTAGGCGGCACTTTAGGTGTGGGTGGTGGCGGTATTCTTTTTATATGCGTGGTTTGTTTATCTTCTGGTGCTTGAAAAATCTCAACAGTAATATCATCACCCAATTTTATAGGTGCTCTTTGTTCGCCACTAATTAAGTATTGCATAAAGGCGAATGCAATAAAGGTCATCGCAGCACCGCCAAGAACAGCTGTTGATGTTTTGAACATGGGGTTTTTAGGAAATTCAAGTGTGTGCATAAGCCGCTCCAAATTAACTTATTATGTTGTTTCAGAGCTATAACGGCTGAAAAATAGAAAAGGGGTTAAATAGTTTTAAAATTTAATTGTTTTTATCTAAATATAGTAAAACTAATATTGAGAACGACTTTAATATTTATGCTGAATTTGTCTTTGCTGAACCTGAAAAATTGCGGGAACTTGCCGTTACCTATCCAATAATAGCTAAAAAGCTAAGTTTGTTTATGACCGCGTATACGCAGTTTTCGGCTAAATATCAGCAAGACTTTGAAGATTATTTTGCGAGAACAGGTTTGAGTGATGTTGCTGTGCAGCCTGATAATTTTGAAATGACTATCCATTTAGATTTAAACGATCTTAAGCCACAGATAAGCCAATGAGGTTTTTCTTTTTGAACTGTTATCTCTGCTTAGCATTATGCTAGAATCGGCCTTATCATATAATAAATAAGGATATTTTTGTGGATATTATCATTGGTCAAAATGTGCTGAAGAAAAAAGCGCAACTAACTCAACTTTCTGAGCGCGCTATTGGGCGGGCTTTCAAAGAGCAAGCCGCTTTGGCAATCCAAATGACACAGTGCAGTGCTGCGGTTTATCGCCGCTTACAACGCACCTATAAATCTACTGTAACACCTAGGGATCAAAAGCGTGTTAAAGCCGGTGGCTTAACGACACAGTCCGTTGTTTTTTCTACCAGTAATAATAGTCAAAAATCTTTTAATAGCTTACTTCCTGCTATGCGTGGGGGAGCTTCGGCACCCGGTAGTGTTGCAAAAACATCTAACGATGTTGCTATTGCTTCAAATCAGCCCCAAGCAATCAACTTATTAGCTTTATTACACCCAGTGATAAACGAAGATATTATGAAAACAGGTAATAGTGTTGAGAAAGCGGCAACTATTTTAGGCCTTGTTACTACAACTGTTGGTTTTGCTGTTCCTGGTGGTAGTGTTGCTTCTTCAATTGTGAGCTGGGTGGGAAGCGGTGCTACTTATTCAGGGTTTACTATGTCGAGAATTCGCCCTGACGCCCCTGATCGTGCATATCACCAACTAACAAATTATATTACTTGCTTGGCTGCATGGAATAAAAAGGCATGCGAGTTAATTGATATTGCAGATCCAAATGGAAAGTGGACTTTTCGAGATATTGAAACAGGGTTTGCTTAAAAGCTAAAACAATTAAGGGAGTATAATTACTCCCTTAATTGATGTTTGCTTAGCGTGTTTTGAAAGCATTAAAAGCAGTATAAGTTAATTTTTCACGTCATCTTCGTGAAGATCTTTAAACAGCTCCCCTTGGGGATGCTCAAAAAATTCATCTTCTTCTTCATCTACAACCAGCATTTGATCTTGCGCGGTAGTTTCTTCAATGCGCGGATCCATCGTAGCGGCCAGTGGCGAGTTTGTAACATCGGATGTACCGACCACATAATCACTGGGTTCTGGCTGTTCAACTTTTTGTTTAGAGTTAATAAAGGTTAGTAGTAAGTACATAGCCACGGTTAATAGCGAAATTGACGCATACAATGCTTGGTGACCAAAGTAGGTCATCAGCTGTGCGTTAACTGTTGAGCCTATTGCTGCACCGGCGCCAAAAGCGACTAATAATGCAGATGATACGCCTACGCGCTCTTCGTCCTCAACCCGCGAATTAGCTAGCGCAGAACAAAGCGGATATAAAGTAAACGCAAATAAACCAAAGATAAAAGTGAGTATGTAAGCTGTTAGTTGTGAAGTAGGCAATAAAAACAATGCTAAACTTACAACACCGATAGCTGCTGCATTAGTTCGAATTAATACGCTACGACGAACGCGATCAGAGAGCATCCCCATTGGCCACTGGGCTAGCAAACCAGCAAAAATAGTCACCGACATAAAAATAGCAATTTCTGCGGCACCAAAGCCAGATAGCTTAGCAAATATAGGCGCTAGGCCATAAAAACTACCATTGATAATGCCTGCAAAGTGCACCGCAGTAAGCGATTGTGGCACTTTTTTAGCGTAATCAAACAGGCTCATTTTTATCGGTTTTAACGATTTTGGGTGAATTCTACGAGTGATAGAAATTGGAATAATACCGATAGCCAACGCCATGCATACTAAAAATAGCGGTGCATACCCTAGCTCAGGAAATTGTGCGAGCGCTAGTTGGCCTAAAATCATACCTAAGTAAGAGGTGATCATATAAAAAGAGAAGACTCGCCCGCGAGATTCAGGCGCTGATTGTTCGTTTAGCCAGCTTTCTAGCACCATGTAATTACACATCATCCCTAAGCCAACAAAAAGTCTAAGGCCTAACCATATATATAGATTGTCGCTTACTCCGTGTGCGGCCACACAGGCAGTAACCGCCGCAGTACTTGCTGCAAAGGTTCTGATGTGACCCACCGATTTAATTAAATGATAGCCAAGTTTTGAACCCAGTAATAAGCCAAGGTAATAACACGAGGTCATTAGGCCTATCCAAAACGTAGACGTGCCTTGTTTACCTAAGTAAAGGGCTAAATAGGTTGTAAGTAAGCCGGTACCAATAATTAAAAATAAATTGGCAAAATACAGTGATGGAAATGATTTCATTAAGATGCAAATTATGAGCTAAGACAACTAGATACTAGAGCAAGCATGAAGGTTTTCCAAGCTGTAAAAAATGTGCTCTGTAATAATGAACACTTAGTATAAGAATATAGAGCGGCCGATAAATTATTTATTGATAAAAATAGCTTTGGATTAAATAGCGATCTAAAAAATCGGACGGTTAAGTGCGATGCTAGAATAGCGAGTGTATTGCGGGTATTATGCATAAAGATAATTTTCAGCATTACTTACTCTTTAGAGAGGAGCTAATGGCAGCAGTAATATTTTTTGGAATTAAAAATGACCAGTGCTAATCAAGCTATAAATAAGCGTAAAAAGAATAATCCGCTTATCGAAATCGTATTTAATATCATCATACCTTCAGTCATTTTAATGAAATTTTCAGGGCCTGAATATTTAGGCAGCGTGATTGGCTTAATTGTGGCGCTTATATTCCCTATTAGTTACGGTATTTATGATTTTATAAAAGCGGGCTCATTAAATTTTATTTCACTTTTGGGCTTTTTAAGTACTTTGCTTACCGGTGGTATTGCGCTGTTTGAGCTTGATGTTGAGTGGTTAGCAATTAAAGAAGCGGCTATACCAGCAATCATTGGTTTTACCGTGTTGATGTCGGGCTTTTTTGGTAAACCCTTGCTAGCCAAGCTCTTATTAAACTCACTTTTATTTAAGTTAGACACTATTTACGATGCCCTTGATGAGCGCGGCAATACGCAAAACTTTAAACAAAAAATTACTAACGCAAATTACTTATTAGCGCTGACCTTTGTGTTTTCATCAACGATGAATTACCTCTTAGCTAAATGGATTGTTACTAGCCCAGCAGGTAGCGTGGAATTTAACGAGCAACTTGGTGAAATGACGCTATTGAGTTATCCAGTGATCGCGATTCCATCTATGGTAATGCTGATTGGAATTTTTATTTATGTGATTAAAGTGCTGACCAAGCTGACCGGTATGAAGTTTGAAGAAATGGTTAATGCCGAGTAGATATAACGCATAAAAAACCGTTGTTTAGCAACGGTTTTTTTTTGCTATCAATATTTACTTGTAGTGAGAGTAAAGTTGGTAATTAGTTCTGTGGTACGGAATAAGTTTATAGTTTGGTTGTAAAAAAGTGACTAAGTCGGTGAGTTCAGATACGGTCATGGTATCGTTAAATACCGTCATTTTTGAGCTGCCATCTTCATTTCTGGCGTCGGGTCTATAAGGCCTAGAAAACCGATGTGAGGGGTTTATTACTGACGTGACCAGCTCAGCATAAGTAATTATTTTGGTTTTATTACCTCCTAGCTTAATAGAAATATCGTCATGTTTTGTTACGCTGCTATCTTCAACGCCTGCAAGGGTGTGACATGCCAAGCACTTATATTTTAAAAACACGGCTTTACCTTGTTCTGCATTCCCCTCTGGCAAGCTAAAACCTCGTGGAGAATCAACTCCTTTATCACAGCCTGTGAGTGCAATTAAACACACGATTAGTAGAGTGTATTTCATTAGAGCTCCTGTATTCTCAAATTAATTTTACGCATTACTAACGCAAACTCATTTGCGTCAACAAATGCTTCTTTTAAGAAATAGCCTAATTTGAGTGTAGTCAAAGAGTGGCGAATAGCCTAATTGTTGTGCATATATGCTCAAGGAGAATAACTAAAGAGTTGAATAATAATTAATGATGGAATGAAACATTACAAGCATGAAAAAGCCCAGCAACTTGCTGGGCTTCGTAAATTAAACGTTTACCATAAATATTAACTATTCAATTGACCCGTAGATGATTCTATATGGGCACGCACAAACCACTGATATTGCTCAAGCTCTGCAAGTTGCGCAATGATCATATCTTCAGATACCGGATCAAGCTCACCGAGTGACTCAATAGCTTTACGGTGATCACCGTTAACGCCATTATATACTTTATCTAATGCAGCTAAGTGCTCGGTTACCAAGCCTTTGCCGATAGCGTAATCTTCCCATGTACGACGATCAACAATCGATTTTGGTGTACCAACCGGAACGCCGCCTAAAGTGGCAATACGTTCTGCTATGGTGTCGGTCATTTCACGCACGGTTTCAACTTGTGGGTCTAGCATTTCATGTACGCCAATAAAGTTTGGACCTACTACATTCCAATGAATATGTTTTAAAGTTAGCTGTAAATCAATTAGCGCTACCATGCGATCTTCTAGAACAGATATTGCTTTATTTGCTGATTCGTTTTCTACACCGGGAGCGGTAAATTCAGCGACTTTGTTTGCATTATTACTGTTACTCATTATTCCTCCTGCTATTTTAAAATAGTGTTCGCTTTACTCAAGTGAGTGTTTTAATTGCGATAACGAACACGTCTTGTACTAATAGAAGCAATGGGCATGCCGATAGATTATTTGATTTAAGTAGTTGAAATTTAAGAGTTTAATTTTTATTTAATAAACTTTTAAGGAGTGTTTAGCTCAAAGGGTATGAAAAATATGCACTTTTTTGTAAATTCTGCAAAATCGAAGTACTAAAAATTGTTAGCAAATAGCTTGCTCTTTATAGTTGTTCTAATGGAGGTATTATCATTGTTGATTAATGATCTGTTACATATACTCAACCCAAAGATCTATTAAAGGAGAAGTGTATGCTGAGGTTTTTTTCCATCGAGCAAGGAGTGATCAAAGAGTTAGAGCCGTTGCCCGATACTCCTGTTGAAGTATCCATAAGGAATGCACATTGGATTGATACTATTAATCCAACACCGCAGGAGCAAAATGCGCTTGCAAAAACGCTCAATATAACTTTTCCTGATTCGGTCGATGTAGAAGAGATTGAAACGTCGTCAAGGTGCTTTATCGATAGCGAAGGTTTGCATGTACATGCATTGTTTATGTCACCTAACGAAGGACGGTTCAATACTGTGACTGTAGCTTGTTTGTTGCAAAACAATTGCTTACTTACTATTCGTGATGAAGAACTGGCTGACTTTAGACTATTGCGTTTAAGAGCGCGCAAAGGTCAGGTGGCATGTGATACGGCAAAACAGTTATTAATTACTTTATTTGATCAAAAAGTTGAAAACCATGCTGATATGCTTGAAGACATGCATCATCAATTAGAGAAGCTTAGCGCATATGTACTTGAAGAAGATAACTCAGACCTAGAAGAAGCGGTTGGTCGCATAGCTCGTTTAGAAGATGCTAATGGTAAAGTGCGTTTATGTTTAATGGATACTCGACGCAATATTTCGTTTTTAATACGTCGTTTAGGCGCGCAAAATGATGAGCGCGAGTCACTTCGAGAAATCGTACTTGATATAGAAACCTTAATGTCACACTGTACCTTTCTGTTTGATAAAATAAACTTTTTGATGGATTCAACGCAGGGCTTTATTAATATTGAGCAAAATCAAATTATCAAAACTTTCTCTATTGCTTCAGTGGTTTTCTTACCGCCTACAGTAGTGGCTAGTGTGTATGGTATGAATTTTAATATAATGCCAGAGTTACATTGGGAGTGGGGTTATCCATTTGCAATTGGCATTATGTTGCTGTCGGGCTTCGCACCTTATTTATTTTTTAAACATAAAGGGTGGTTGTAATACTTTAATGTTGCAAGCTGAGCGCTCAAATCATTAACCGGGATACTGATGTGCTTTTAATACTTCAAGCGGAATAATGTCGAGCGCTTTTTGGTTTGTCGCTTCAAGTACCACAGGAGGAGCAACGTTCGCAGCAATGGCATGATACCAACGAGTCGCACATAAGCACCACTTATCGCCAGCTTTTAAACCAGCAAAATCATACAAAGGATTAGGGCTAATTAAATCGTTGCCTTGCGCCTTGGAAAACTGCAAAAATTCGTCGGTCATAATGGCGCATACACTATGATTGCCAAAGTCTGAATCTGGTACATAACAAAATCCCTCACGGGTATAGCCACCGTTGCCACAGCAAAGTTGTAAGCGAGTTCCTAGTACATTTAATTGATTAGCCATATGAAAACTTACCTTGTAATAACCATTAAAAGCAGGGTGTTTACCATAACAGGCTGTTAGTGACTTAGCTATCTATGCTGTTAATTTTATATATCTGTTAAGTGAGTAAAAACTGCATTTGGCAAAGCTAAATACAGTTTTCATTAAAGAAGAATATTTACGAGAGCAGTGCTGCAGCTAAACGTACAAAATCAGAAGACGTTAAAATACCTACTAGCTGACCTTGCTCGCTAACAACGGGCATGCAACCGTGGCGATTATCTACAAAAAATTTAACGACATCTGATAGCGGCTGCTCTGGGGTTACACTAATAAAATCACTCACCATAATATCTTCTACTTTTGTGAGTTTTTCTTTGCGTTGTAATGCATTAGCACCAAACGTTGCCATGATACCCATGACTTTGGCGACCATTATTTTTTGTGTGAGCATACCGACAAATGCGCCGTCTTCGTCAATAACAGGAATATGGCGAACGTTTTTTTCTTTCATTAAATTATGTGCGTCATGCAAAGTGCTTTTTACGTTCACTGAAAATGGGTTCGGTGTCATTAAGTCTGTAACGTTTTGACTCATGTTTATTCCTTTATATTATCTGTGGTGTATCAGCTTATATTAGCGCTATTTTTAAGCTTTGCACCTTATTCAGATCAAGGTTTTTACGGATTTTATAAACTGAGGGAGAAGAGGCAACACTTAATTAAATGCCAAAAAGCATTTAATTAAGTGATAAAACTACAGGTAAATATTATTCATAACCACGTGGTGTTTTTGTTTTAATAACAGCAATGTATCCATGCCAACTAGCGTAACTAAGTAGTGGCATAATAATAATAAATCCAGCGGCACCTGCAGCAAAGCCAAGCGCTACCAGTACAAATATACAAATTGACCATACTACCATGGCTGCAAAGTTTTCTTTAACTGCGTGGATTGAAGAAACGACTGCGGTCATTATATCAACGCGTCTTTCCATCATAATTTGCGGCGTAAATGCAGAAATTGAAAACACACTGACCAGCAAAATCCCACCGATAATGCTGCCTATAGTTAAAAACGCAGAAAGTTCTTCAAAGGTCGGGTTTACATGGTTTGGGTATAATGCATGTACGATTGCAGCTAGGCGCATCCAAATAATCATAATTACCATGAGTAATACCGCAAAACCCCACTCACCTACAGGGTTACGAAACATTGATTTTAATGAATGGCTTAATGTAGGTTTATGGCCTTTCTCAAGCTCCCAGGCTACATCGTATAGGCCAACGGCGAATACCGGACCGATTAAAGCAAAAGCAACGGTTGCAGGTAAAATAGCTAAGTGGCTGTCGGTAAGTACAACAGAGTAAACAATCGCTACCGGAATAAGCGTGAAGATTAAACCGTAAATTAAACTCAACATGGGCGCGCGCGCCATATCTTTAAACGCTAACGAAAGCCAATGAAAAGCGGCAAATGTATTTACTTTGTTGCACTCTAAACAACGTGCGAATTTAGTGTCTTTGTCTATTGTGTTTGTAGTTGGCATAAAGATGCTCCTTTTTTAGTCACCTTTTAGGTTTAGAACATAGATGTTTTATTTACAACTCATAAACAACTTATACGATTGATTTAGTCGCATTGTTCATTTGTTAGTCATTTTTATTGGGTTAGCTATTTTGTTTATTTAAATATATGTTTGAGCACGTACTTAAAAAGTGGGTTCGTATTTCTTTTCCACAGTGGTAATCTAAGCCCTGAAGCTAATTTTAAGAGACCGTAATGAAGGAAAATAAACAACAATTTCAAGGATCTTTACTGGGTAGCAAACGGTTTTTACCTCTGTTTGTGACGCAGTTTTTCTCTGCTTTAAATGACAATGTATATAAGCAATCAATCCTACTTATTTTAATTTTTCAGGCTGCTACGGTAGCTGATGGTGCCTTTTATTCTAATTTGGCGGCAGGATTATTTATTTTACCGTTTTTTCTATTTTCAGGCATGGCTGGGCAAATTGCAGAAAAGTTGGAAAAATCAAAACTAATCAGCATCGTAAAGTTTTGCGAAATACCTATTATGCTGGTGGGCGTAGTATCGATTTTAACCGAGCAGGTTTGGTTAATGTTAGGTACTGTATTTTTAATGGGTTTACAAAGCACTTTTTTTGGACCGCTTAAGTACTCTATTTTACCGCAGCATGTGGCCCCAAATGAACTAACTAAAGCGAATGGACTGGTGGAGTCGGGTACTTTTGTAGCAATTTTATTGGGCACGGTATTTGGCACCTATTATATAACCCAAACAGCGGGCCCTATTTATATCAGTATCGCAATAGTAAGCCTTGCGGTTATTGGCTTTTTAAGCAGTCGATTTATTCCTAAAAGTGCAGCCAATGATGCTAACTTAAAAGTATCGATTAACCCTGTTACTTCAACCAAAAGTGTTTTTAATGCGCTTAACGCACAAACCGAGTCGGTGGGTAAGTCAGTATTAGGGATCAGCTGGTTTTGGCTTATTGGTGCGGTGATACTAACGGCGCTTCCTAACTACGTAAAACATGTAATGGGAGGCGATGAGTTGGTGGTGACGGCTGCTTTAGTGGTGTTTTCGTTGAGTATTGCATTAGGATCTTTATTGTGTGAAAAGCTATCGCGCTCACGTATTGAGTTGGGTATTGTGCCTTTTGGTGCACTGTTAATTACCTTATTTTTATATTTATTAAGTCAAGAACCTGGCATTGAATCTTACCGTTTAGTTAATGAGTTGCAGCTTACTCTTGAGCAAGTAATTAATACTGGCGATATGCTATGGCATTTTGTTTGGATGGCAGGAATTGGTATTGCCGCAGGGTTTTATACGGTACCTTTGTATGCACTCATTCAGCAGCGTACTCACCCCGATAGCCGTTCACGAGTAATTGCAGCTAACAATGTATTAAACGCATTGTTTATGGTTGGCAGCGCCGTTTTAAGTATTGTTACTTTAACGCTATTACACTGGGATATTTCACAATTACTGTTGTTATTAGCAGGGCTTAATTTACTAATATCGCTGTACATATACACCAAAGTACCGGAGTTTTTCTTACGTTTTATTATCTATATTTTAGCGATTTGTATGTATCGTGTGCGCACTAAAGGCCAGCTCAATATTCCCGATGAAGGAGCTGCGGTGGTTGTAAGTAATCATGTTAGCTTTGTTGATTGGATGTTTATTTTAGCGGCGTCACCTAGGCCTATTCGGTTTGTTGTATTTGCTCCTATTTACTATTCACCGGCACTTAATTGGTTATTTAAAATGGCCAAAGCCATTCCTATCGATAGTCAAAAATCAAATCCTAAGGCGTTTAATAAAGCTTTTGATGACATTGCGCAAGCACTGGAACGTGGTGAGCTGGTGGGTATTTTTCCTGAAGGAAAGCTCAGCGGTGATGGCGAGGTTGATGTATTTCGCCGTGGCATTGAAAAAATAATTCAGCGCACGCCTGTGCCTGTTATCCCTGTTCATTTAGATGGATTATGGGGCAGTATGTTTAGTCGAAAAACTAAATGGCGACTACCTAGACCCAAATGGTCGTTGGTAAGCGTAGCGATTGGTGAGCCGGTTGCGTCTGAAAATGTGAGTGCCGATGACTTACGTGATCGAGTACTTGCTTTAAAGTAGCTTAGTAATAAAAAAGCGCTGCAATTAATTGCAGCGCTGTGGTTGTGTTACTTAATGGTTATTAACGGTCTAAATTCATTACTTTAGTCCATGCTTTAACAAAGTCTTCTACAAACTTTTGTTTTGATGTATCAAAAGCATACACCTCAGCAACTGCACGTAGTTCTGAATTTGAACCAAAAATCAGATCAACCGAAGTGGCGGTGTACTTTTGCTCACCTGATTGACGATCAAAGCCTTGATAAATGCCAGCATCAGACGATTTTTTCCATACCGTCGACATATCTAACAAGTTAACGAAGAAATCGTTATTTAGTGTACCTGGCTTGTCGGTAAATACGCCGTAGTCAGTGCCTTTATAGTTTGCATCAAGTGAGCGTAAGCCACCGACTAATACAGTCATTTCAGGGACTGTTAGGTCAAGCTGATCCGCTTTATCAATCAGCATTTCAGTTGGCGATTTATAGCTCTTATCTGCATCAAAATAGTTTCTAAAACCATCGGCAGGCAGCTCTAATAAGTTAAATGCATTAACGTCAGTTTGCGCTTGTGTAGCATCGCCACGGCCAGCATTAAACGGCACGTCTACTGAGTAGCCTGCATCTTTGGCTGCTTTTTCAATCGCTGCATTACCACCAAGCACAATTAAATCAGCAAGCGATACATGGCTTTTGCTAAATAAGCTGTCGTTAAAGTCAGCTTGAATCGCTTTTAATACTTTAAGTACCTTTGTGGTTTCTGCTGGATTATTTACTGCCCAATCTTTTTGTGGTGCTAGCGCAATACGTGCGCCATTGGCTCCGCCACGCATATCTGAATCACGGTAACTGGCAGCCGATGCCCATGCCACACGTACTAACTCAGGTACACTTAGGTTCGAGTCTAAAATAGCAGCTTTCAGCTCTTTTACTGCACCAGCATCAATGTTTGATTTAGTCTCTGCTGAAATAGGGTCTTGCCAAATTAAGTCTTCTTTTGGTACTTCTTTACCTAAAAAGTTACGTGGTGGTCCCATATCTCGGTGAGTTAATTTGTACCATGCTTTAGCAAATGCAAGTTGATACTCTTTTGGGTCATTTAAAAAGCGTTCAGCAATTTTGCGATATTCAGGATCAAATTTTAATGCTAAATCGGCAGTGGTCATTACCGGTGGGTTAAATTTACCCTTAACGTGCGCATCAGGTACTGACTTATGTAATGATTCATCTGTTGGGATCCACTGAATAGCGCCAGCAGGACTGCGAGTTTGTTTCCACTCAAAGTTAAGTAGGTTGCTTAAGTATAATGATGACCAGCGAGTAGGTGCTTGTGTCCATGCGCCTTCTAAACCACTAGATACAGTATCTTCAGAGTGACCTTTACCACATTTGTTTTTCCAGCCTAAACCTTGCTCTTCAATACCTGCTGCAGCAGGCTCTGCACCTACACAGTCTTTAGGTTTGTGCGCACCATGCATTTTACCAAAGGTGTGACCACCGGCGATAAGTGCTAGGGTTTCTTCATCGTTCATCGCCATGCGAGAAAACGCAACACGAATATTTTTAGCTGAGCCAATAGGATCAGGAACCCCTTTAGGCCCTTCTGGGTTTACATAAATTAAACCCATGTGTGTTGCACCCAATGGGCGTTCTAGTTTGCCGCTGGCATCTTCACGGTCGCTGGCAAGCATTTCTACTTCAGGACCCCAGTAAACCATGTCTGGTTCCCAATCGTCAGTACGACCACCAGCAAAACCATAGGTTTCAAACCCCATGTTTTCTAAGGCAACATTACCGGCTAATACGATTAAGTCTGACCATGAAAGGGCTTCACCGTATTTTTGTTTAATTGGCCAAAGTAAACGGCGCGCTTTATCCAAGCTTACGTTATCTGGCCAGCTATTAAGCGGTTCAAAACGTTGTTGACCACCGCCAGCGCCACCACGGCCATCAAGCGTACGATAGGTACCTGCACTGTGCCAGGTCATACGAATAAAAAATGGACCATAGTTACCAAAATCTGCCGGCCACCAATCTTGAGATTGGGTTAGCAGAGCGTCGATATCACTTTTTACAGTGTCTAAATCTAGGCTGTTAAATGCCTCTGCATAATTAAAGTCACTACCGTAAGGGTTTGAACGTAGATCATGATCGCGAAGAGGAGATAGGTTAAGTTGATCTGGCCACCAAAATTGGTTGGTTCTGGTTGCACCCATTTTTGCCTCACCCATGCCTACAGCACCTTGTGGCTTAGACATTTGTGGTTTTTCTTGACTAAAAGCAGAGCCAGACATAAGTGCCATACTTATAAATCCAACAAGCGCTTTTTTTGTAAATGATCGGTTTTTCATTGTCAGCTTCCTTAAAGTTAACGAATTTCGTTATATACAAAGCGTATTAAAAATAGGGTCTACTCATTTAAAAACAGTAGGCTAAAACTTCATTCAAGTTGTTGTTAAATGAGCCTGAATGCACTAAGCAGTGCGAATAGTATAGTAAGGAGGCTAAAAACCGTGTGTGAAATAAAGCGATTGATACAATCTATAAAAATGATTCATTAAAGTTAAATGATTAAATAAACAAATCACTAAAGAGCTTTGAAAGAGGGGCAGACATAAAAAAGCCCAGCGTAGGCTGGGCTATTAGATTAAAGTGAGTGCTATTGAGTTTTAATTAATTTACTGGTGATCACACCTGAGGTCATAGAGCCCGACACATTGAGTGCAGTGCGCGCCATATCTATTAATGGTTCAATAGAAATAAGTAAAGCCACTACCTCTATAGGTAGTCCCATGGTCGGTAATACAACCAACGCTGCGAAAGTAGCACCACCGCCAACACCTGCAATACCAAACGAACTAATAACCACAATACCAATTAGCGGTAAAATAAACTCAAATGTAAGTGGGTCAATCCCCACACTTGGCGCAACCATCATCGCAAGCATAGCAGGGTAAATACCAGCACAACCGTTTTGACCTATGGTAGCTCCAAAAGAAGCCGATAAATTAGCGATTGCAGGTGGCACTTTTAACTGGTTAATTTGCACATCAACATTCATAGGAATAGATGCCGCTGAGCTACGTGAGCTAAAAGCAAAGGTAAGCACAGGCCAAATTTTTTCAAAGTAATTTTTTGGATTAACGCCCACTAAGCTAAGCAATAAACCATGCACAACAAACATTAGTAAAATAGCCACGTAAGAGGCCACAATAAAGGCGAGTAAATTTAAAATATCGCTACTACTAGAGTTTGCCACAACGCTTGCCATTAGGCCCGCAACACCATAAGGCGTTAATGCAATTACCATGCGAACTAAGCTCATTACTGTCGCTTGTAGGGCGTTTACACCGTTACGAATTGGGCTAGCAAGTTCTGTTTTTTCAAGCATTACTTTACGTGCAGCTATACCAACAAGTACACCAAATATAACCGTGGCAATAATAGAGGTTGAACGTTGATTACTTAAATCTGCAAAGGGATTTTCAGGGATAAAGCTCAGTAGCATTTGCGGCACACTTAAGTCGGCTACATTCGCGGCTTTGCTTTGTAGGGTGTCCATTCGAGCGGCTTCACGAGTACCCGAAACAAGCCCTTCAATGCTCAAGTCAAATCCATACGTTACAGCAATACCAATTAGCGCAGCAATTGCGGTGGTAAACAGTAAAACAGAGATACTAATAAAGGATATTTTTCCTAGCGAGCCTTGGTTCTCAAGCTTAACCACAGCGGCAATCATAAAGACCAATACCAATGGCATAATGATCATTTTTAGTAACCCGACATAGCCTTTACCTACTATGCTTACCCAGCTGAGTATTTCTTTAATGGTTTCTGGGGAGTGGGCAAACAAAAACTGTAGGGCTAAACCAAAGGCGCTACCAAGCACTAAACCAAATAAAACGGTACGAGATAAAGAGCTGCTTTTTTGCGAAACAAGATAGATGGCGAACAGCAAACCGACAAATAATGCCAACATTAATAATACAGCAAGCGACATGGTACCCTCTTTTATAGCTGTGAATTAGCGCGGCACTTTAACGCTTTGTAAGACGTTAACAAAATACGCTTTCGCTATGGGATAGAATTAAAATGAATATAGTAATAATATTAAAGTATAACGAATGAGCACATTATTGAAAAAAATCAGCCCATATGATTGTATTTTCTTCAAATTATGGGACTTACTATAGATCGTAAGCCTTGTTTAAAGCGTAAGTCTGATACGAATTAATTGGTCAACGTGTTCACTTTAGTTTTATTTAAAGATAGGGAGTAAAGGTATGTTAAAGGCAATAATGGCGCTGGTGATGGTTTTAGTGGTTAGCGGGTGTTCAACCCAATATCCAAACCAAGCATTACTGGGTAAGCAATTTCCCACCGTTAGCGGAGAAAGCTTAGAGCAACAGTCATTCACCATTCCTGATGATTTTAATAACCCAAATACGTTGTTATTAATTGGATATAAACAAGATAGCCAGTTTGATATTGATCGTTGGCTTATTGGTTTAGATATGAGTGCAGTTGATGTGACTGCCTATGAGTTGCCAACCATTCAGGGGATGGTTCCTCGTATGTTTAGTACCTTAATTGATAGCGGTATGCGCAAAGGGATCCCAAAAGAGTTGTGGGGTGGGGTGATCACAATTTACGAAGATGGCGATAAAGTTCAGGCATTTACTGGCAACGAAAATCCTAATAACAGCCGTGTGATACTGCTTGATGAGAGTGGCAAAATAATTTACTTTTACGACCGTGGTTTTTCTGTATCGGCATTAAATAATTTAAAAGCGGTTTTGGAAAAGCAATAAACTACAGGTTAAATTAGCCGCTTTTGGGCACGCCATTATTAAGTTAGCGCGCCACGTTAAAAGTACTACTCGCTTACGTTATTTCTGCCTTTCTTTTTAGCTCTATAAAGGGCTAGATCGGCATTTTTTAATGCCTCATCAAAGCTTTGTTTTGCCGCTCTTTGCGCTACACCAATAGAAACTGTCACGTTTACCGTTTTGTGGTCGCTTGTCTGTTTACCTTTACGAGATTTCTTATCGGTTCGTTTTGGGTTTCTGATCACCATGTCGTAGGTGGCAATATTTTCGCGCAGTGTTTCTAGTTCAGGGATTGACTGCTCGGCTGTTTTACGCGGGAACACCACCGTAAACTCTTCTCCGCCATAGCGGTAAATTTTTCCACCCCCTTTAACGCCAGCCATTTTAGCCGCCACTAGCTTTAACACTTGGTCGCCAATATCGTGGCCATAGGTATCGTTGAATTTTTTAAAGTGGTCAATGTCGAGCATAGCAACGGTGTATTTTCGCCCTAATGATAAAGCAAGCTGATTAAGTGCTCGTCGCGTTGGTAAGCTGGTTAAATCGTCTCTATAGGCTAAATAATAAGAGTCTGTACTTACTGCCAATAAATACAAAGAGGCCATAAGCACGGCTATTACAGACCAAGGAAAATCAATAATGTGTTGCTGATTAAGGCACCACACAATAAAAGTAATTAATAAGGCGGTTTGAGTCAGGTTATGGGCTCTTAAGCTTTGCCAAATAAGCAAGCCGCCAATTATTGAAAGCGGTAAAACAATGTGTAAATAAGGAAGCAGCTGAGTATAAAAAGAAGATTGTATTGTTAGTTCTTGCAAGTGTTGGCTCAGTGCTAACCAAGCAAATGCAGCACCGCCACAGACAATAACGAGTAAACTGCGAGTTACAGTATGTATTGATAAGAGCGCTCTATCTTTTATAACTGCCAATAGCATTAATAAACTTGTAGCGCATAATAAGGTCCAGTCAGGTTGCGCTTTAAGCCAGTCAGACCATGGTAAAGCGTAGTCTAATGAAGATAAATAAAGCACCCAAAATGCGCATAGTAGTGCAACTCGACTTCGATTAAACTGAGTAGCAAATACAGCAGTAATAACCAGTAATGGATAAACAAGATTATTAATAAGAGAGAGCTTACTTTGCCATTGAGCTTGAAACTGAACTAATAATAAAAATAAGCCACATAGACCTAAAAGGCTCAAAGAAGTTGATTTAACTCCTGCTAATTTTAACAACCTATGCTCCAAAGACCGATGTCTAAAAAATAAAGGCTTATTGTATTCATATTGAAAAATATTACTACTTTAATGCTTGTCAATTATTTAAAAACAATGCTTTAAAACTAATTTTGGCGGCTTTTATCGACACTTTTTAGCCAAATGTATGACATTTTAGCAAATGTAAATATAGTAAGTTAATTAAACCTATTACCCAGAGTTCAGGTTATTTAATTAGTTGGCGAATATCGCTTCCTGTTGGTGCTTCATGGGCACGTAACGAAAAGGCGGGTAAAACCGCTAATATATGATCAAATATATCTGACTGAATATTTTCATATTCACCCCAATTAGTGGTATTGGTGAATGCATAAATCTCAATGGGTAAACCTTGGGTTGTTGGCGCTAATTGCCTTACCATTAAGGTCATACCTTGATGAATATGTGGGTGCTGTTTTAATAGCGCGACCAAATAGTGGCGAAATGTACCCACATTAGTGAGCCTGCGGCCATTTAAAGTGCAGCTCATATCTACTTTTTTAGTGGTGTTTTGCTCCTCAATAACCAATAGCGTACTTTCAAGGTACTCACTTAGTAAATCGGCTTTTTTAAGGGCAACAACTGCGGCTTCGTCTAAAAAGTGCACACTACTCATTTCTAGGTGAATGCTGCGTTTTATCCGGCGTCCACCAGAGTCTGACATACCGCGCCAATTTTTAAATGAGTCAGAGATCAAGGCATAAGTAGGAATGGTGGTAATGGTTTTATCCCAATTTCTTACTTTAACCGTGGTTAACGCAATATCAATAACATCACCGTCGGCACCGTACTTAGGCATTTCTAACCAGTCACCTACCGCCAGCATATTATTGGCAGAGAGCTGAATACCTGCTACTAATCCTAAAATAGCGTCTTTAAATACCAGTAATAACACCGCAGACAGAGCGCCTAAGCCGCTTAGTAAAATTAACGGTGATTTATTCATTAACAATGAAACGGCTAAAATGGCAGTTAATACACTGGCAATAAGCTTAATTGTTTGCAAAAAGCCGCGCAGCGGAAAGTGAGCGCTCAAGGGGCGCTTATCGGAAATTGCTTGAAATATATCCAGTAAAGAAAATAGCGAAAGTAAGGCAAATAAAATGATCCATTGATCGGTGATCATTTGAATCAAATACAAAAAAGTGGTGCCTTCGGGTACCCACAGTTGCGCCTGAATAACAACGACCGCTCCTTGTAAAACAAATGAGATATTACGAGCGAGCTTTTTTGCTGAATATAAAGGACTTTTGCTATCGGGTTGCGCAGCTTGTTCGCTAAAGCGGTTTTTAACTAAACGCTGAGAAACCAGCCTTAAAATGAGGTGTAATATTAATGCAAATAGCGCAATCCAAGCCAATACAATCAGGTCGTACCATAAAAATGGGCTTCCCGGAAAATAATCGCCAAACCATTGCAGTAAAAAATCTCGCAGCTGTGCGCGTGTTCCTGTCATTAATACTCCATAAGGACGCTATTATTAATTACTGATTGTTAGTTAAGCAGCTGCAATGTAAAAAGTCTATTTAAGACTTTTTACATTATGTAGTTACAGTTTACCATGCTCGAGTTGCTGGCTGAGTTCTTCAAAAATACTTGGATCATCTATGGTTGATGGAATTTGCAGTTCTTCACCATCAATTAACTGCCGCAGGTTTTTACGTAAAATTTTGCCAGAACGGGTTTTTGGTAATCGCTCTACACACATAATATTTTTAAGGCACGCAATAGCACCAATTTGATTACGCACGGTTTGCACCAATTGCTGTTCTACCTCTTTATGTGAGCCATGAAAATCATTTTTTAGCACCACCATCGCCATTGGGTTTTGCCCTTTTAACGCATCACTAATGCCAAATACTGCACACTCAGCCACAGCTGGGTGCGCGGCAACAATTTCTTCCATTTCACCGGTGGATAGACGGTGCCCTGCGACATTAATTACATCATCGGTGCGACCCATAATAAAGAGGTAGCCATCGTCATCAATATAACCGCCATCACCAGATAAATAGTAGCCCTCATATTCAGCCAAATAACCAGCCTTAAAACGAGCCGTATTTTTCCAAATTGTCGGTAAACATCCCGGTGGTAAAGGTCGCTTTATAACAACCGCGCCTTGTTCATTCGGAGCACATTCATCCCCATTCATATCTAAAATTCGTACATCAAATCCAGGTGTTGCAACTGTTGAGCTTCCCGCTTTTGTAGGCAGGTGTTCAATGCCAACAGGGTTACACGCAATTGCCCAGCCGGTTTCTGTTTGCCACCAATGATCAAGCACCGGTAAACCTGTTTTTTCTTTGAGCCAATCGTAGGTAGGTGGGTCTAAACGCTCTCCGGCTAAAAATAATCGTTTCAGACTAGAAGTATCATACTTCTTAAATCCTTCGGCATTGGGGTCCTCTTTTTTAATCGCGCGAAACGCAGTGGGGGCACTAAATAGGGCATTCACTTTGTATTCTTCTACTACGCGCCAAAAAGCACTGGCATCGGGGGTTCTAACCGGTTTTCCTTCAAATAAAATAGTTGCGCACCGATACATAAGTGGCGCATACACAATATACGAATGACCCACTACCCAGCCAATATCAGAGGCGGCCCAAAATACGTCACCGGGTTTCATGCCGTAGACGGTTTCCATACTGTAATGCATAGCAACCGCATGGCCGCCATTTTCACGCACCACACCTTTAGGTGTCCCTGTTGTGCCAGAGGTGTATAAAATATAAAGTGGATGATCGCCACTGACCGCAACGGGATCAACCGGTGTGGCTGTTTGCATTGCAACAGCCCAGTCAATATCACGTTCGGGCATAAGCGGTGCGGTGGCTTGCTCACGCTGATAAATAATACAGTGTTCAACTTTATAGCTAGCAGCTTCAAGCGCGTTATCGAGTAATTCTTTGTACTCAATTACAGTATTAACTTCTACACCGCAGGAGGCACTGAGCACCAATTTGGGCTTGGCGTCATCAATCCGTACCGCTAATTCATGCGCTGCAAAACCGCCAAATACAACAGAATGAATAGCTCCAATTCGGGCACATGCCAACATACCAATTACGGCTTCGGGGATCATGGGCATATAAATCACTACGCGGTCGCCTTTAGTCACTCCTAAAGACTGCATTACCCCTGCAAATTTAGCGACCTCTTGCTGCAGTTGTAAATAGCTATAACTGCGTTTGCTATTGGTAACCGGTGAGTCATAAATTAACGCTGTTTCATTACCATGCCCAGCGATGACATGCTGATCTACGGCTAAAAAACAGCTGTTAAGTTGGCCGTCTGCATACCAGTGGTGCAGTCCTTCTTGATCTTGTGTGTATGCTGTTTCTGGAGCCTTGTACCAAGGAAGGCGTTTACTTTGCGATAACCAAAACGCTGCCGGGTCTTGTTTAAATTCGTTGTAATGTTGTTTATATTCACCTGACATAAAGGCTCCTGAGTAAAATTTAATCTAACTAAACTAAGCGCTTTTTATCAGCAGTGATATTCGACTATGGTCGGTTAAATAGTAAGCGATGCTTTTAGTTTTTGGCCAACGTAATGATTGTATAGAACTAAAAAGTTCCAACTAATGTAAAATGTTTCAGTAATTAATGAAGAGTAAATGGATATAAGAATGAATCAGATGGTCAGAGTAGGCGTTGCAGTAATAGTAATGCATGATAATAAAATTTTACTCGGTGAACGGATAGGCGCACAAGACGCAAATACGTGGGCAACCCCTGGAGGGCATTTAGAATTTGGCGAAACGGTTGAGCAATGCGCTGTGCGTGAAGTAGTAGAAGAGACAGGGCTCAATGTCACTAATATTCGTAAACTCGATTTTACCAACGATATTTTTAGCGCAGAGAACAAACATTATATTACCTTATATGTGCAAGCAGACTATGAAGGCGGAGAGGTTATAAATAAAGAGCCTCACAAATGTTTACAGTGGCGTTGGTGCGATATTAATGACTTGCCCGCACCTTTGTTTATCTCATTAAAAAATTATCTAGCACAGAATACCTTGCCCGCTGAGTATTAAAGGTTTTTTGGCATAGGGAGTTGCCATTTATTTAAAATTTGCTGATATTCACCACTTTCCTTGATGGCATTTAACCTATCGCTAATAATTTTTGCTGTGTGTGAGTCAAGCTGATTACTGGCTGCAAAATGCAAAGAAGAGGGTAACTCATCTAAATGGATACGTTTTGAAATTAAATTAGGGTCGAGCCCAGTACGTTTTAATTCGTTTTCAAGTGTGAGCGTATTAGTAACAACAAAGTCGATGCGATCTTTATATAGCATTTTCCAGAGTTGCTGGTAATAACTGACTAATACTAGGTTTTCATTTTCAGTAAAACCTTTGGCTTCTAAATAGGCCTGCGCAGAGTAGCCGCGGATCGTAGCTACTTTGTATTCTTTAGCGAAGTTTAAATGAATCACTTCATCTTTATGGCTGCGTAAGCTAACTAGGTATGCGTCTGCAAAGTAAACTTTACCCAACCACTTAAATTGATGATGCCTGTTTGGTGTTTTTAGCAGTGACAGCATAATGGCATTAGGATTGGCTCGTTGCTGTTGAAACATGCGCGCCATCGGCATTATTTCAAACTTTGCGGTTAAAGCGGTGCCTTTTAATACTGCTTTAGCGATATCAACTAACGCGCCCTGTGTTTCACCTTGAGGGTTTTTAAAATGATAAGGCGGTAAATCTTCAGCGATAAAGGTAACAGGGGTGGCGTTGCAGAACGCACTATAAAAAACCAAAACAAAAACAGTTAACATCATACGCAAAAGCATAAATAATTGTCTTTAAAGCAATATCATGAGTCTAGTGTAAATAAAATTAGTAAAAAGGTATATGGTAAGTGTGTTTTTTAAGTAAAGGGAGTGTTTAATTATTGTTTTTTATGAATTGGCGAGGTGAACAATGATACCAGCGCTTAAAAGCACGATTAAAAGAGCTTTGATCGTTAAATCCCAGCATAAATGCGATTTTATTTAATGAATAGTGGGGAATATAAGTTAATAAACGTCGTTTTTGCTCTGCTTCAAGCAACGCGGCAAACGTGGTTTTTTCTTTTTTTAGATGGCGCTGTACTGTGCGTGGCGTCATATTTAAGGCCGCAGCTGTTCTAAGTAAAGAGCAATCTTGTAAGTCGTGTTTTGACATTAAAATATGATTAATTTTTTCTGATAATAACTGCTGACTTTTAAACTGGGATAGCTGTTGCTCTGACATTTGCTTAAGCATTGCGTTGATTTGGCTATTATCGGTTTTAAAGGGCAGGGTTAAGTAATTACTTGGAAACTCGATTTGATTAAAGCTAGCTCCAGCTTTTACTGGGCAATTAAACCAATTAGTTAATCTGTGTTGTTCGGTGTTTGAAAAGTGTGTTGAAAAATACACACAGCTAGGTGAAAGCTCAGGATTAAGTAGTTGGCGTACCACACTGACCCATGCGGTCATATTTCGTAAAATAGCCTGTGAACTACATTGTGGATCGGCTACCCAAGTTACTTTACACCGTGTTTTTTGTTGCTCAAACTTGGCGCGACCAATATTAGCCACTAGGCTGTCGTAATTAAGTAGTGCAGTAATAGCACTGGCTAAATTAGTACTCGATTCAATTAAATACCCCAATACACCAAAATCAGCGGTGCGTATTTGTTTTCCTAATTCAAAGCCAAATAAGGGATCGTTTAACGCCTGTTGTGCATAGCCAAGCAGCGCATTGTAGCTTTTTAAGCTGATACGCGGCGCCAATTGTTGTGACTGTTTATTGGTATACTCGTTAAAATCAATAGCGCTTAAAGCCACTTGGCTAGCTAAGCCCTTGGCTTCAAGATAATCCAAACAGCTACAAAAGTAATGATCGGCTAAGGTTTTCATTTGTCGCCTAAAGCTAAAAAATAGTCATCTAATCGCAAGTTTGCCACGGCATATTTTTATATGCTAGTGATCTATAAAAATAATAGGGTGAAGGTCATGGTAAAAATAAAGGTTAAGCGTACTGTGGCAGCAACGCCGGAACAAATACGCAGCGTATTACTAGCACATGCCGATTTAGGACGGTTTTTTAATGCCCACTTTACACTACTAACACCACAAGAGCCGGGTGAAATAACTGGCGGGAAAGGCACGATTAGAGAAATTAAAATGCAAGGCACTACCTTTAAAGAGCAAATAATAGCTGCAGATAACAGTCATATTAGTTACTGTATTATAGGCAGCAAGCCCGTTGCACAGCATCGTGGTGATATTTACTTAAATGCTAATAACAAAGAACCATCGCTCACTGAGGTTAATTACCATATTCGCTGCGTTGCACCTTTATGGCTACCCGATTTTATACTGGCTTTTTTTATAAAAAAAGATGTTAGTCAAGCACTTAAAAAAATAGCCCGTTATTTTCAGGAGCGTGTTGTATGAGCATTGAAATTATTTTACTTGCACTGAGCCCTATTTTTTTACTGTTTGTTGCTATTGAGTTTATTAAATTTAGGCGTTACTACGATATAAAAGACAGCTTTGCCAATGCGTTACTGGCTTTATTACACCAAGGCGCTGATGCTATTGCGTTAATTGTACTAATGCCGTTTTTTTACTGGCTGTATCAGTTTCGGTTATTTGATATTGAATTGACGGTACTGACCATATTAGGTGCCTTTGTATTGCAAGACTTTTTATATTATTGGTTTCATCGTGCATCACACCATATACATTGGTTATGGGCCGCTCATGTCGTACATCATAGCTCTACAAAAATGAATTTTACTACTGCGTTTAGACAAAGTTTAATGTATCCGCTTGCGGGCATGTGGCTGTTTTGGATGCCTATGATATTACTTGGTTTTGAGCCTGTGATTGTTTTTGCTGTGGTTGCCCTTAATTTGGCATATCAATTTTTTGTTCACACCCAAGTGGTAAAAAAGCTGGGTTGGTTTGAAAGCGTATTTAATACTCCATCACATCATCGGGTTCATCACGCTATTAACAATGGCTACTTAGATAAAAACTTTGCAGGGGTACTAATTGTTTGGGATAAGTTATTTGGCACATATGTAGAAGAGGATGAAAACAAGCCTTGTAAATACGGAATTATTGGCCAACTACACAGTAATAATCCAATCAAAATTACTTTTCATCAGTGGCAGCACCTCTTTAAAAGTACTTACAGGGCAAACGGGTTAAAAGCTAAATTAAAAGTGGTATTTGGTTACCCAACAAGCTCTCAAAGTAGTAATAAGTAAGCCTATTTTTGAATAAAAAAAGCCAGGAGTAAATAGCATCACTCCTAGCTTATCTCACAGTAAAATTTAATTTATTTGGCCGTTGTGATCACTGTATCTATTAAGTGAACAACGCCATTACTTGTATAAATATCAGTAGTTGTTACATTGCTACCCGCTACTTGTAATGATGTAGCAGGTAAGCTTACTTGCCACCAAATATCGTTCACAGCTTGGCCATTATTCTGACCTGCTGCCGTATCACCTGAGAAGGTATATAAAGGACGACCAAGATAAGCGACTTGCATGCTGTCATCTGAGCGAGCAATTAACGATAAACCTGGCACATTTTTAATTGATGCTGCAGTACCAAGAACCGGTGGCCACGTTGTTGCACAAGCTGCTTCACACGTACTCATTGCCTCGCCTAAATCATTATCAAATACATAAACTGTTTTGCCTGGCATGGCGTCGGCCATACCCGTTACTAAACGATTATTAGTTGAATCGTAAGCAATGCTGTCTGTTGCTGTGTTTTCTGTGCTGGTAAAGTCTACAACGTTTACACTTAGCATATTATCAGCAAGGGTGGTCACCGTTTTACCATTGGCTGCAAACGCATCAGTACTGCCTACTTGAGCGCCTAAAACATGTTGAGTCAGTACACCTGTTAGTGCTGTCGTATCAGCCAATAAAGCCTCTAAATCAGCGGTAGGAATTTTGCTAAATGCAGCATTTGTTGGTGCAAATACCGTAAATGATTGAGTGGTATCGTTAAAGGTATCCACTAGTGATGCTGCTTGTAGTGCAGTGACCAAAGTAGATAATGCGGGTGTTTCAGTAGCCACAGTAGCAATTGTTTTAGTCGGAGTCCCAACTTCTGCCGGTGGCATAATCACTTTATTTAATACATGAATAACGCCGTTACTGGCGGTTACATTTGCCTCTGTGATTGCCGAATCATTGATAAATAGTGAGCTGTCTACATAAGAAATAGCTGCCATGTCGCCATTGGCCATTTCTATCTTGTTGCTGTTGCTATTGGCAATACTTACTGCGTCATCTGATAAAACTGTTACGTCAGGAAAAACATGGTATAGCAAAATATCACGAAGCGTATCTGTGTCAGCTAGTAGCGCATTAATTGTATCCTGACCGAGTGCAGCAAATGCAGCGTCTGTAGGAGCAAATACACTAAAAGTATTATCTGGATCGGCAACTAGTGTATCTAAGCCTGTTGCCGTTAGAGCCGCGAGAAGTGTCGTAAAGTTACCATCAGCGCTCGCTATGTCAGCAATTGTATTGGTACTTTGAGGTAAAGTAACATCAGAAATAATAACCGAATCAATTACATGAATGACACCATTAGTGGTCATAATATCTTTTACTACAATATTGGCTCCGCCAAACGATAGCATGTTTGTTTCTGCGTTTATCGCCACTGGAAGGGTATTGCCAAGTAGCGTTTCTGCTGATTGACCGTTAAGAGACATTGCAGTAACAGAATCAACTGATCCTACAAGCACATGCTGCTTCAAAATATCGGCTAAAACGGTGGGATTAGCCAGTAACGTGTTTAAAAAGTTGCTACCAATTGCCTCGAATGCAGCATCCGTAGGGGCAAATACGGTAAATTCTGATGATTCATCGGCAAGTGCTGAAGTAAGGGATGCAGCATCAAGAGCTGCAAGTAATGTACTAAAATTGCCAGCTTGTTGAGCTGTTTCAATGATATTATTAGTTGGTGCTGTTTCTGGCACTGTTTTTGGCGTGAGCACCGCGTCAATAACATGAATGATTCCGTTGTCGGTCACAATGTCGGTCATTGTTACTGTGCTGGTATTTACTAATAAATTCTCACCATTTAAAGATAAAGCAATGTTTTGCCCGTTAACAGTCTCAACAGTGCTACCCGCTAAGCCAATAGCTGTTTGCGCGTCTACTCTGCCAGCGATCACATGATAAGTTAAAATAGAACTTAGGGTGTCTGTATCAGCTAATAAGCTATTAATGGTCTCTTCGCCTAATAATGCGAATGCATCATCGGTAGGGGCAAATACAGTATAGCTGGTAGTTAAATCATCGAGAGTTTCATCTAGACCGGTTGCTTCTAGTGCTGCAACAAGAGTGGTGAACTCTTCAGAGTCCTGTGCGGCGTCAAAGACTGAGACGGCAGGTTGTGGGTCTACAGTTACTGGAGCGTTGTTATCGTCATCACTACTACAGCCTTGAATAAGTAACAAGGGAAGTATGATAGCACCGAGCTTAAATACTTTATTCATAATTGTTCCTTTAATCGAATGTTACAGTGTTACAGCTTTGTGAATACTACGAAGCTATTAACAGTGTTGATCAAAAAAACATGGGTTATTTTTATACAATTTAATAGGTGTAAGATTTTATTGAATTTTTATCCAAGAAAACGTTTAAATTTTAGTTTTTTTACTGCGTGGTGCGCCAAGTAAAATAAATACATGGCAAATACACACAGATAGAAATGCACTAATTCCCAAAGCGCCACCAAAACCATCAAGAATAGGCACTAGATAGGCAAAAAACAGTGAAAATATAATTGCTGAACTGGCAAGCGTATACACACCAAAACGGTGGGGAGCACTCATTCCAATAAATGTGCCGCCAAAAAAAACGATGCTATATAGCTCAGCGTTAAGGCTCAGCTGCGCAAAAATCAAATAGGCAATAATCGATAGAGCTGCAGAGGCTCGGATCCCATCAAAGCGATTATGTTTAGCCAAGTAAAAGGTTAAAAACGCCCCTAGCAAAGCAAGTAGCGGATAAATAAGCGTCATATTACTAACTCCTTGGCCAAAACAAATAAGGCGACGCTAGCAAATGCAATGCTACCTAATCGTCCGCCAAACCCCGCAAATACATTAATGGTGAGTGTGTATAAAACAGCACCAATGGCAGAAATAATTGCAATTTCCCAGTATTCATTAATTAAACTAGTGGAGCACATACCGGCAAAACTGCCTGCATAAATAGCTGCATAGGGATGGTTTTTGTAATCTGCAGGGAATGGAATAAATGAACCGATAAGCCCCGTTAAACCTGCTGATACAACAATAGGCAATGCGAGTGTGGTATGCATTAAAAAACACGACAAGCAGCCGATAAAAAAGGTGATGAATTTTAAAAGTATGAATTTAGTCATGGCGCGCACATCATAATGTATCAGTTTTAGCTTTAATAGTTAAAAACTGATATTTAAGACTAAAATCGATAAACCACAGCTAAAAGGTGAATTATTACTGTTGAAAATTAGCGATATGCAATGAATGACTAAAAATAACACTGTTAATGTTCTATAAATTGCAAATTATGTATAATGCAGCATATTTCATATATTAAAAGTTATAACCTAAGGTAATTTATGTCTAACTGTTTACATCTGGCTATCCCCGCTGGCGATCTTGAAAAAGCGAAAACGTTTTACTGTGACGTACTCGGCTGTAAAACCGGCAATAGTGAAGCGGGACGATGGGTAGACATTGATTTTTGGGGTAACGAATTAACTCTACATCAAAGTGTTGAGCGTTTACCTACGGTACGTCATGATGTTGATATGGGTGCAGTGGCTGTTCCACACTTTGGTATTCATTTATCAGAAAGTGAGTTTCAAGGATTAAAGCAGCGTATTGCCGATGCCGGTCTTGAATATTTAGATAAACCTTACCGTCGTTTTGTTGGTGATGAGTTTGAACAAGAAACGTTTTTTATTGAAGATCCTAACGGTAACGTGCTCGAAATGAAAACTATGGTTAATCCTGAGGTTCTATTTAAAAAGGGTTAAGCTAAGGCTATAGCAGAGCTAGCCTTACTGGCTAGCTCACGTTTTTTATGCTTTTAAACGGCGGCTACTACTATTTTTTCAGCTTGCTTTGCCTTTCTTTGCAATTTCTGTTTATACATTGCTTCATCACCTGCTTTTAAAACTGTGTCTAAGTTATCGGGTGGCTGAGTATAGCTAGTTTGCCCAACACTGGCGTAAATAGAAATGGTATGGCCCTGATGCTCTATAGTTAACTGGTTTAATTTTTGTTCTAAGGTGTTAACTCGCTGGTTAATTTTTTCGTTGCTATTAAACAATGCCATGGCCACAAATTCATCGCCCCCTAAGCGACCAACGGCATCTTCACTGCGCATATGTTGACTAAGAGACTCTGCAACTTTGCACAGTACTTTGTCGCCCACATCATGACCATAAGTATCATTAATTGCTTTAAAACGGTCTAAATCTATGTATAAAAAGCACAAAACGCCTCCTCGTTGCTTATGCTCTGCTAGTAAGTCGTTTGCTTTTAAGCTCCATCCGCGACGATTGTATATATGACACAAATGATCAAAGTTAGCGTGTCGTTCAGCCTGTTTTTTTGCATAACTCAATCTTTGAATTCGTCTACCGACGGCAATAGCAAGTAATAAAGATTCAATTGTAAACGCAATAACAAATCCATAGCGTTGAATGAACGGGCTGTAATCGGTTAGTAGTACCCTAAAAATCATACTAATACACACACTTGCCAGTGCTATAAATACCAAGCTTGCTTCATTAACACCGTACTTTGTTTGTATGGCGCTGAGGATAAAAATAGTGATGACAATAAATAATGATAAATAGCCTGTTACTGCAGAGGTAATATTGGTTATAAGTGGTAGATCGAGCGCTATTTTTTGTAAGCATAAAGTCAGTACGCATAAGGCGGCTACTTTTAGTGTATTACTTATCTTAGGAAAGTATTTAGGTAGCTCCAATATAGCGCTCATAAACCATGTGGCACTCACTATAGTTAAACCGATACTTAACGTATAAAAATGGCTAACGTACGCAGAGTAGTGCTGTTGTTTAAATAAATAAGGCTGTCCTTCTTGAAAGAATATAAAGCTAGCGATGCAAAAAATATAAATGCCATACAGTTTAAAAAGAGGGTCTTTTATGCCGTGACCTATAACTAGTGCATAAAAAATAAGCGTGGCGCAAAGACCATAAAAAATGCCAAAAATAAGGTTGTAGCGTTGAATTTTTTCGACAAAAGGCTGTGTATCTGACCAAGTAAAGCGTGGGGTATAAGCCGCAGAAGTGGTAATCATAAGCTGTGCAGTAAAAACGCCTGGGTCCATTAAAATTGCCACCTGATTGGTTTTTAAAGGTGTTTTATATGCTGAATTTTGCTGCCACGAAAAGTCTTTAAGTGCAGGGCGAGTAAATGAAAATACCCCGCCTTGCTTTAAGTTACAGCTTAATTCAAGATGATTAATACCATTTTTAAGTTTAATATTTGAGGCAACTTCTTTGGATAAAGACACCGAAGTATTGGTTGCTCTTGAGCTGAGCTGACAACGTTCTTGCGCATAAGTAACGCTACTAAATAGCATAGCAAAAGCGCATATAAAAATGCTAAACCTAACCACCTGAGCGCCTAACATGCTAAAAACTCCTTGTCTTATCGTACGATATATCATTACTAAGTAGACGAATACTTTTAAGTCATATTAACAAAGTCTAATGATAAAGTGTTTAAATAATAACTTGCGCAAAAGTAAGTTAGTTTTAATCACACATGTATTTCACTGGGGGTTTTGTTGAAATGGCGTTTAAACTCACGGCTAAATTGTGACGCACTGGTGTAACCTACTTTAAATGCGGCCTCATTTGCTTTACTGCCAGAGGTGGTTATTAATTCTTTTGCTTTAGCTAAACGCACTTTTTTTAAATACTGCAAAGGGGATTCAAACGTAACTTGTTTAAAGGCACGATGAAAAGATGACACACTCATGTTCACTTCTTCAGCTAAGTGCTCTACGGTAATAGGGCTTGCATAATCACTATGTAATGTTGATAAGGTACGCGCTATGCGTGCGTAATGGCCATCGTGCATTGCAAGTCCAATTAAAGTGTTGCCTTGAGGGCCACACAGCACCCTATATACTAATTCTTTAACTATATCGTCACCAAATACCTCAGCCTCAAGCGGATCGTTTAACACTGTTAACAGTCGATGGGTAACTTGCTCCATAGCTAAATCTAAAGTGGCGCTTTGTACGGCTCCGCTTTGTGTTAAAGGAGTTAAAATAGGCTTATGTTGCATCATTTGGTTAACCAGTTTGTGCAGCATGGCTGGGTTTATATCAATTGCTATCCCCATTACTGGTAAATCGTTATCAGTAAACGCTTCACATTCTAGTGGTACTGGCACTCCCAGTACTAAATAATCGCCTGCACCATACTGTATTTGATGCTCAGGAAAGTGAATAACTTTATGTCCTTGGCCAACAATAATAATACCTGAATTATAAATAAGCGGCTGACGCGCTGAGCTTTTGGTGGCGCGATGAAAGTACACCCCTGGAATAATAGTTTCCATGGTACCTTCAAAGCTGAGCAATTTATTATGCTCTGCGTATTGTTGTAACAAAGTGGCGATGGTCGTCATAAGAACAGCTTAAATTAACGGTATTTGGCGTAAAATAACAACGCTGATAGTTTTAGGCAAGCTTTTGGCAGTTATTAGGCTTTTTATATATGTACTATGCCATTATTATGCATCTATCAACACTTTATTTATTTAAGAATTGATAAGGTGCTTAGTAATTAACCGTCCCCTTTAGGAGCAAAATAATGAAATTTAGCTACGTAAATCCCACTTTAATTCAATTTGGTCAGCAACAAATTGCCGCACTTACTGATTTGATCGCAAAAGATCAAAAAGTATTAGTTGTGTACGGTGGCGGTTCTATTAAAAAGAACGGCGTGTACGATGAAGTTGCAGCAGCACTTGAAGGTTTTGATTGGGTAGAGTTTTCGGGCGTGGGTGCTAACCCAACAATTGAAGTGTTAGACCAAGCAGTAAAAATTTGTAAAGAACAAGACATCGATTTCGTATTAGGTGTAGGCGGCGGCTCTGTAATAGACGGCGTTAAATACATTGCAGCATCTGCTGTATATGATGGCGAAGGTTGGGATATCCCTACAGGTAAGCACACAATTACCAGCGCATTACCTATTGGTGCTGTACTTACATTGCCTGCAACCGGTTCTGAGTCTAATCAAAATTCAGTAGTAAGCAAAGAAGCAACGAAGCAAAAACTACCGTTTGCATCTCCAGAAGTATTACCAAAATTTGCCATTATGGACCCTGATGTAATGAAAACATTACCGCAGCGCCAGCTTGTAAATGGTTTAGTAGATGCATGGGTACATACCTGTGAGCAGTACCTAACATTCCCAGAAGGTGCACTTGTTCAAGAAGGTTATGCAGAGGCACTGTTAAAAGCGCTTAAAACATTGGGTGATAACTTTGAAAGCCAAGACGATGCATGGCGTGCAAATCTTATGTGGGCAGCTAACCAAGCACTTAATGGCTTAATTGGTTCTGGCGTATCGCAAGATTGGGCAACCCACATGATTGGTCATGAATTAACAGCCGCCTATGGTGTTGATCATGCCCGCTCACTGGCTATTGTTCAGCCTTCTTTACTGCGAAATCAATTTGCAGTTAAAAAAGCAAAACTAGAACAAATGGGCAAAAACGTATTTGGTCTTGCACAAACAGACGATTTAGCAGAGCAAACAATTCAAGCGATTGAAGCGTTTTACCACAGCCTTGACGTAGCAACTGAGCTTACTGAGCATGGTGATGACAAAGCGGCTGCCATTGATAATATTATTGGCAAGCTTGAAGCGCATGGCATGGTTGCCCTTGGAGAAAACCAAGCTATTACGTTAAAAGAAAGCCGTGAAATTTTAGAACAAGCGGTTGCTTAATAATGATTAATCTCGACCCCTAACATTTGTTAGCGGCTTTTTGCAGCAAAATAAGATTGAATGAAATAAAATTTTATTTTGCTGCATTACTTTTTTTGATGTTTTCAGGTACAGTATTGAAGAAAATAGTATTTAGATGAGTAATGAGCTTATCTAATCGTGTGTTTCAATAGGGAATTCGTTTAACTGTGCGTTCAAATCGTTTTTTAATTGTAATGTTACTTGTGCTTGTGCATAGCTTTATAAGCTGTGACGGCGCCGCGTACCATTTGCAAGAAGACGTTGACCACGTAAATAGCTCATTATCGCAACTAGGTTCATCTGCTGATGATAGCGATAATGCCCCAACAACAGAAATACATGCTCACCAGCATTGCCACAGTGGTTATAGCCACAGCTCAAATCACTCAATAACTCCCGAGAAAAGTAAACCAACTTTAGCGATATGCTACCACGGCTTACATTATCCACCAGACGTACCGCCACCGAATTCATTTAGCTAGTTCTTAATTTCAATTAATTACTGTGCTTTTAGCTGCCTATACATAAGTGTTTTATGGGCCGTTATAGGCATGTTTAGATTGCTGAGCAATTTACACTGTCGCTATCTTTTGCGTAGGTTGTGAATGGTTTGCAAGTGAACTCTGTTTATTAAAAACGGACAAGTTATATGAATAAAAAATCAATTATGTTGGTGGTGATGCTGTGCACGCTGCCTGCTTTTAGTGCGTTTGCAAATGTTAAAACACTAACTCTAAAACAAGCGTTGATAAATACCGAGCAACAAAATCCGCTATTAAAACGCTACCCTTATCATCAAAAAATACTCAGCGCGCTTAAATCTCAAGCTGCACTTTCGCCTAACCCTATCTTAAATATAGAAGCTGAAAATCTGCTGGGGACAAACGATGCACGTGGTGTGCAAGACGCTGAAATAACCTTGGCATTTAGCCAGCTTATAGAGCTTGGAGATAAACGCCAAAGCCGTATAAATTACGCTACGGCAAACATTAAAGCCCAAGCAGTACAATATCAAAATACTCGTTTAGCCTTATTGGCAACCACTGGTGAGCGGTATTACGAGGCGCTTAAGTTTCAAACTTTACTTTCTCTCAATAGCGAACGACATCAGGTTGTAAGCCAAGCACTTAAAGCAATAACGCAACGAGCTGATGCCGGCGCTGTATCGCAAGCGGATGTAACCCGCATGCGTTATGCGCTTAGCCAAGTTGAGCTTGATAAAGCTAAGCTAAATAGCGAATTTGAGCGAGCACGTTTATCGCTCAATGAGCTGTGGAGTGAGCAACATGATTACACGAATTTAGCGGGAAATATTAATACATTAATGCCGCTTAGCTCTGAGCAAGGGTTACTTGATGCGGTTAACCAAGCGCCTGATTTTGCTATGTTACAGCAGCAATACTTACAGCAAGCGGCCAACTTAACGCTGCAAAAAGCTAATGGGCAAAGCGATATTAATATAGGTGCAGGCGTGAGCTACAACCAGCAAAACAATACCAGTTCGTTGCTGTTTTCGTTTTCAATGCCATTGCAATTGAGTAACTCAAATAGCGGTAATATTGAAGCAGCTAACAGTCAGTTAGCATTGTTACGTGAGCAGCAAGGACTGTTACGGGTTCAATTACGTCAGCAAGTTCGTACTTTGTATGCCTATTACCAAGGTAAGACATTACAGGCACAGTTGTTATCTGGGCAAGTTATTCCCCAAGCCCAAACACTCATTGAGCAAAGTTTAAAAAGCTATCAACGCGGACAAATTTCGGTGTTGCAATTGCTCGATGCTCAACAAGCTCTTTTTGACTCTAAACGCGCGTTGATTAACACATATGCAACGTTATATCAGACCCATCTCGCACTTGAGCGTTTAACTGGCCAATCTTTAACTGAGACTTTTCAATCATGAACAACACTTTTATCGCATTATTAGTATTTCTCTCGTTTGTAGCTAGCTTAACAAGCACACATGTATTTGCCTCAGCAGAACATGACCAAACAGGGCAAACCCAAAAACAAGGTCCACACGGCGGCTTTTTATTAACCAACGAAAAGCTCACTCTTGAGTTAAAGCTGCAAGAATTGGCAGGTAAAGTTGAGCTGCGCGTATATGGTTATGAGCAAAAACAGCCGGTAGATATAAACGATTTAAGTATAGAAATGAACTTAAAACGCTTAGTAGAAGCGCCACAAAAAATACAATTTACCCGTGAGAATGGCTACCTTGTTAGCACGCAATCGATAAATGAACCACATTCATTTGAGCTTTTGATTACTGCCAATTATAAAGGTGAGCGCGTTAGCTTTGAGTACTCTCAGCACGAAGGCCGCACTGTGCTTAGCGAGCGAGCAATTAAAGGTGCGGGCATTAAAACAGAGGTAGCACAAAGTGGCGAGGTTGATATTTCCGACACGCTGTTTGGTGTTATTGCACCGACACAGCATGGCACAGTAGAAATTATGGCGCCATATACCGGATTGATCAGCGATATTTTTGTCAGTATTGGTCAAAACGTTCAAAAAGGCGATGTACTGGCCAGCGTCACCAATCGCGAAACTTTGCAAAACTACAGCATTAAAAGCCCTATTAGCGGTGTGGTAACCGAACAATATTTAAAGCGTGGCGAACTGGCAAGTGCTCGTGCGCTAATGCAAGTCGTGAATCTTGATAAAGTATGGGTTGAACTCTCAGCCTTTCCTGAAAACATCGAAAATCTAGCCATTGGTCAAAGCGCTGTCGTGTACGATTTACATCATCATTTAAATGCCCAAGGTAAGGTGTTTTTTATAGCACCTATGATGACTGGCGGGCATATTGCACGTGCTCGTATTGAGCTTAAGAACCCTGATGGTCATTGGCGTCCAGGTATGCATGTTAATAGTGATGTCAGTATCGATAAGGTTAATGCTAACGTGCGTGTAAAGCCTGAGGCTATTCAAGAGTTTAATGGTATGGCGAGTGTGTTTGTGCGTAAAAATAATGTGTTTGAAGTACGCCCTGTTACTTTAGGCGCAAAAAGTAGCGAGTGGGTTGAAGTGATCGCGGGTTTAAGCCCAGGTAGCGAGTACGTCACAACCAATAGCTATGTGATCAAAGCCGATATTTTAAAAAGCGGCGCAAGTCACGCTCACTAGGAGGTACCATGATTAACTGGATTGTTTCTTTTGCGGTTAAACGCCGCATGATGGTACTGGCACTAACATTTTTATTTGCTGGGTTTGGTGTGTATAACATCCAAAACTTAGCGGTAGATGCTGTACCCGATATTACCAATGTACAAGTGCAAATTAACTCTAAAGCGCCTGGTTTTACGCCGCTTGAAGTTGAGCAGCGTATCACTTACTTAGTCGAAACAGCGATGGCGGGTATTCCTAAGCTTGATTATACCCGTTCGCTTTCTCGCTATGGGCTTTCTCAAGTAACCATTATTTTTGATGAAGGCACCGATATTTATTGGGCACGTCAACAAATTGGTGAGCGTATTCAAAGTATTCGCGCCGATTTACCTAATAATGTTGAGCCAAACCTTGGACCTATTGCCAGTGGTTTAGGTGAAATATTTACTTATAGCGTGCATGCAAAACCAGATGCGTTAAAAAGTGATGGTATGCCTTACAGCGCCGAAGATTTACGTACTTTACAAGACTGGGTTATTCGTCCGCAGCTTTTAAAAGTAAAAGGCGTAACCGAAATAAATAGCCAAGGTGGCTTTGAGCGCCAGTACCAAGTTGCGCCCATACCAGAAAAGCTCATCGCTTATAAGCTAACAATCAACGATGTTATTAGTGCACTTGAGCTTAATAACAGCAATCGCGGAGCCGGTTATATAGAGCGCTTTGACGGCCAATATTTAGTGCGCTCACCTGGGCAATTAAAAACATTAGCGGATATAGCAAACACCGTTATTGCTAAGCGTGATGATGCTCCTGTACGAATTAAAGACGTGGCAAATGTATACTTAGGAAAAGAACTCAGAACTGGCGCGGCTACTTATAATGGCGAGGAAACCGTATTAGGCACGGCGATGATGCTAATTGGTGAAAATAGCCGTGTGGTTGCCAAAGCCATGGCTGATAAGCTTATACAAGTACAAAAAAGTTTACCTGCAGGGGTTATTATTGAGCCTGTTTATGACCGCACCAATCTGGTTGATAAAACCATCGCCACAGTACAAAAAAACCTGTTTGAAGGTGCGGTATTGGTCATCGTCATTCTGTTGTTATTGCTTGGGAATATCACTGGTGCGCTTATTACCGCCATGGTTATTCCGCTGAGTATGCTATTTGCTATTACAGGCATGGTGGGCAATCGAGTCTCGGGTAACTTAATGAGCTTAGGTGCAATCGATTTTGGATTAATTGTTGATGGCGCGGTGATTGTGGTTGAAAACTGCCTTCGTCAATTAGGGATGGCTCAACATAAACATGGTCGCTTACTTACGCTCAGTGAGCGTTTAGAGGTTGTAACTTCAGCCACCAAAGAAGTGTTTAGCCCCGCAGTATTTGGTATTTTAATTATTATGTTGGTGTATTTACCGCTATTTGCGCTCAGTGGTGTTGAGGGCAAAATGTTTCAGCCTATGGCGTTTACCGTGGTTGCCGCGTTAATAGGTGCACTTATTTTTGCTGTCACCTTTGTGCCGGCGGCTATTGCCGTATTTGTGCGTGGTAAAGTAGATGAAAGCGAAAACGCAGTAATGCGTGGCGTTAAAAAAATCTACAAGCCACTGCTTAACTTATCGCTTAAATTACCGTGGCTGATGGTGAGTATTGCCACTGCTTTGGTATTAGTGCTTGGCTTTAAAGTTAAAAATATGGGCGCCGAATTCTTACCGCAGCTAGATGAAGGTGACATTGCAATGCATGCGCTGCGTATTACTGGCACCGGTATTGAACAATCGGTGCAAATGCAAAAGCAGTTGGAGCAGGCTTTATTAGAGCAACCTGAAATTGTGAACGTATTTTCAAAGATTGGCACTGCAGATGTAGCCAGCGATCCTATGCCGCCTAATGTTGCCGACACTTTTTTAATGTTAAAGCCGCGTGAGCAATGGCCAGATCCGTCACTAAGTAAAGACGCGTTAGTGCAGCAAATTCGTCATCGTGTGAGTGAGGTGCCGGGTAATAACTATGAATTTACTCAGCCTATAGAAATGCGCTTTAACGAGTTAATTGCCGGTGTGCGTGCCGATGTAGCACTGCGTATTTACGGTGACGATTTAGCCATACTTAAGCAGTTTGGCGAAAAAGCCACCGGTTTAATGCGAAATATTACCGGTGCTACCGATGTTCGTTTAGAGCAAATGGAGGGCTTGCCTACACTCTCTGTTACCCCAATGCGAGACCATATGGCGCTATTAGGATTAACCGTAAACGACATTCAACAAACCCTTGCCGCTGCTGTTGGTGGGGTGCAAACAGGGCTAATTTATGAGGGTGATAAGCGCTTTTCGTTATTAGTACGCTTAGATAAGCGTTGGTCTGATGATATCTCTGCGCTTGCGCGTTTACCTATTGCGTTACCTAAAAGTAGTAACCCTGAGCTTGCATTTGTACCGCTTGGAGAAGTGGCTACAATCAGTATTGAAAAAGGTCCGAATCAAATAAATCGCGAAAGCGGCAAGCGTAATGTGGTAGTAACAGCTAATGTAGCAGGACGCGATTTAGCCAGCTTTGTAAGAGATGCCCAAGCGACTATGAACGCACAACTTAACCTACCCAGCGGTTATTGGCTTGAATACGGCGGTACGTTTGAGCAATTACAATCGGCGAGTAAGCGTTTGTCGTTGGTAGTGCCTGTGACTTTATTGCTTATTTTTGGCTTACTTTATAGTGCTTTTGGATCGCTGCGTGATTCACTCATTATATTCAGTGGCGTACCACTGGCACTGACCGGTGGGGTATTGGCATTATTGCTACGAGATATGCCGCTTTCTATTTCAGCGGGTGTGGGGTTTATTGCTCTAAGTGGGGTTGCAGTATTAAACGGTGTAGTGATGTTGTCGTTTATTAAGCAGTTACGAAATGAGGGATTAAGCTTATACCATGCAATACATAGCGGGGCACTACAGCGATTACGTCCAGTGCTAATGACCGCGCTTGTGGCAAGTTTAGGCTTTATACCGATGGCGCTCAATACCGGTACCGGCTCTGAGGTGCAAAGGCCATTAGCAACCGTGGTGGTAGGTGGAATTATGTCATCCACTTTGCTCACGTTGCTAATTTTACCAGCACTTTATAAATTAGTGCATGCAAAATTTAAAAAGCAGCAAACTAATTACTAATTAGGTAATAACGTAAAAAGCAGCTGAAGTGTCAGCTGCTTTTTTGTTAAGTAAGGAGTTGCTTAGTTATATTGAAATAGGCTATCCCAGCGCTCATCTAATATGGCTTTTGCGCGCTCTAGATTTACCGCATTATATAGGGTGTTTGTGCAAGTTACTAAATGCATACGTTCAAGCTTTTCAAGCGCGTCGCTAATTTCAAAATCTAGCTCGCATTGGTACTTGCTTTTAAACCACGTCTCTATCTGCTCATCAAGTGCGTGAGCACTTAAGCCATTTTTAGATTTTAGTAAAAATGAATAAGCGAGTAGGGCTTCTTTTGTGTCTTCTTCTTCGGCGGCGTCTATTAGTGTATGAAAAACACCCGCGTTGTTATCTAGGTTTTTAAAGTACAGATTATCGCTCAGCGCTTTCATAAATTTAATTTTACGGTTTTTAAATTTACTCCACTCTTTAAATACAAAACTGCCAAATACACCAATACCAATGGCTAACGTAATAAAGTGCTGCTGAGTCATGGTAACGACTTTATCACTAAACCCTCCCCAAAATGCAAACAAAGCAAACAATAAAAGTAATGAGGCGCCCAGTTTGGTAACTAACACCACCGCACCGCCAATAAGTGCTGACGAGCCAATAATCACTTTATCAATAGGACGCATCCGTACTTCGCTATTAGGGAATAGCATTTCTAAGTCAGCTTTTGGCACATTTTGAAATAGTTTTACTATGGTTGAGCTGGGCTCAAACCCCATAGGTAGTTTATTTTTTGATTCAAAATAGGCTTTATCTTTAAAACGGATAAATACTGCTACGCGATCGTAGTTGGTAAAATGCAGTGGCTTTTTACGTAACCCCCAAAAACTGGTTATGGTTTCGCTCAGCTGTGACTCGCCACGGCGATAAAAAACCACTTCTTCAAAATCCTCAAACTCTACCTCAAGGCGAACTTTAAAAAGCGATTCTTCGTTTAATGCATCTTGTAGGTCTTGATGGGTGATCACTTCAAAATTAGCCGCATTTAATACGTTGGCGAAATCTTTAGCAAAATCGCGTTGGCACTGGGCTTTTTGCTCATCAGTCACGCTGTTTATTAAACGAGTATCGCTATTTGGGTCAAAAGGCGCGTAATTGTTTTTTAATGACTCAAGTGTGCCATGGTACTGAAAGTGAATTAAGCTGGCTAAAAGTTCACAAAGCTGCTTAAAAGAAGTTTGTTGGTCTTTGGTAAGCTCTTTGGCGCACATTGTAATGATGTCGTGTTTTCTAAAAGGAATGTAGCGAGCAGTTTGCATATTGTGAAAATTTTAAAAGTATAATGGTATATAAAGATAATAAAGCAGTCTTTTACTGATTACTATGTTGACTGTATTTCTTCAGGTAGCATTAACCTAATTATGAGATGATTTAATCACTTACCTAATTGCTAACAGGACGTTTATGGCTATACAAAAAAAGCTCAAGCAAAAAACACGTCAGTTTATTGAGTCTAAAAATATGCTGGGTGGGATTACTATCGCCTCATTTTTAGAATCCACCATAGTTCCCATTCCACTTGAGGCAGTGCTGGTACCGCTTATGCAAGCAAGGCGGGAAAAGCTTTGGCAAATTGCCCTTATGGCAACACTAGGCTGTATTGTAGGTGCGTTATTTGGCTATGCTTTAGGCTATTACTTATTTGATATTATTGGCGATTGGGTTATCAATACATTCTCAAGCCCTGAGCAGTTTGAAAACGTAAAACAAAAAATGCAGGCACAAGGATTTTGGTTTGTGTTAAGCCTAGGTATCGTTCCTATTCCGTTTCAAATTGCGATGCTGGCCGCTGGCGCAACTAAGTATTCGCTGGCGCTGTTTTTATTAGCAAGCGCTATTGCTCGCTCTATACGTTATTTCGGCTTGGCAATCGTGGTGTATTATGCGGGCAATCAAGCTGAGCGTATTATCAGCAAGCACAAAACTAAGACCATGATTGGGTTAACTATTTTAGTTGCGATTGGCTGGGGTGTTAGCACATTAATTTAAATTAATCAGTTTTAGTTTATGGTATAGTTTTTAGCAACAATAATAAGTTTAAATACAGCCTATGATGAATCCGGAAAAAGTGAGCCTTAAGCTCAGCCGTTTTGTAAAAATTACCAGATTAAACAAACTGTTAATTTTAGCTACGCTGGCGTTTATTATTGGCTTTTCAATTTTTTCGTTAATGCGCTTTCCTTTATTGGATTTCAAGCAAAATCTCTACGGCTTTACCACTGACTTTATTAACTTAGTGGTCATTTTTACTATTTTCTTTGTGGTGCAATGCTCACAGCTAGCTAAAAAAGCCTACTTGTATGTCAGTATCGGTTTAATGTTATGGGTTGTTGGCTCTACTGCCGATGTGCTTGATGAAGTGATACGCCAGCCTTATTGGATAAGCAATTACGTAGAGGATTTATGTCGCACATTAGGTATGTTAATTACCGCTTATGGTTTATTTAAAACCATGCACTTTATGCAGCGAATGCATACCCGGTTGGCGCAAGAATTTATTATAGATGATTTAACTAAAGTATATAACCGACGCTGTTTTTATCAGCATGTGAAGGAGGTTGTTAATAATCCTTACACTGTTTTAATTATAGATATTGATCATTTCAAACGTATTAATGACGATTTTGGCCATGATGTGGGCGATCGGGTGCTTAAACAGTTCGCAAATAAAGTGAACCATCTTTTTAAAAATGAAAATATTTTTGCTCGCATAGGCGGTGAGGAGTTCGCCGCTTACCTGCCTAGTTATGAGCTTGATGAAGTGCTTAACTTTGCGCAGACTATTCTAGAGACTGCTCGAACTGTTACAGTACAAAACCAACGCTCTTTAACGGTTAGTATAGGTATTGCGCACCGCAGTAGCGAACAGACCTTTGACAATGTAATGAAACGTGCAGATCAGGCATTATACCGAGCCAAAAAAGCAGGCCGTGATCGCCTTGAGGTTGCTTAAACATAGTAATTTTATAAAATAGATTTCGCTCATGCTGTTTTTGGGGACTTGTGTTGCGAGATAAAAAAGGGACTGTATGGATGAGTTAATCGGATTAGCAATTATTGTATCTATTGCGATTGTTGCAGGGGCTATTTGTGGATTAGTGGCCTTAGTGCAATTGAACACCCTTAAACAAGAGGTTGCAGTATTAAAACTAAAACTATTACAGTTCGAGTTAAGCTCAAATGCAGCAAAAAATGAAAAATCCTCCGCTGACCCTCAAGTAGATAACGCAATACCTCTAAACCGCTCAGATATTCCTGCTGCTGTTAATAAACCAGCGAGCATTAAACCTCCACCACCTCGTAAAACGATAACTAAAAAACCATCGAGTATTGAACTGCTTTTTAAACAATTACGTGCAGGCTTCGAGAAAAATTGGATGACCTGGATTGGTGCTATTGCTTTGGCTTTAGGTGGCGTGTTTTTAGCAAAATACAGTTTAGAGGCGGGGCTACTTTCACCTGCAATGAGGCTCAGTGCCGGTGGATTATTTGGCATTGGCTTAATTGCAGCTGCGTATTATTTACATTATAAACGTATCGTTTTTGAAGGCTTTAATAATTACATTCCTGCAGCCCTTGCCAGTGGCGGCTTTATAACTTGTTTTGCCTTAATGTTTTTGGCCTATAACAGCTTTAGCATGCTAAGTGCTGAGTGGGCATTTATTGGCTTAGCAGTTATTGCTGTGTGTGCTAGTGCAATGGCAATAAAGCTAGGCCCTTTACTTGCTGTAATAGGCATTATAGGCGCTTACAGTGTCCCTGTTTGGGTAAATACGGGCAGTGGGCAGTTATTTTCTTTGCTTATTTATGTTGCCCTTGTGAGTGTTGCCGCAGCAGTTGTGGCACATAAAGTACAGCGAGTGTGGTTGTGGTATTTACTATGGGTAGGGCATATTGGCTGGTACTTGGTTGGACTCACTCTATTTAACTACGACACAGTGTGGTTAATAGGCGTTTTTGCGTTGTTAAGTATTTTAGGATTAATCGCTATTGCACGCTTAGGCTTGGGCTTTAACACCCTTGAAGTACGCCCGCACAGCTTTAAACGGTTAGTTAATTTATTTCCAGACCACGGTTTGTTACTGGCATTTATTGCTCCTTTAATGATTGCCATGCTGTTGAGTGTGTTTAATTTACAATGGCAAATCGTAGCGTTATTAAGCATCGCTTTGTTACTATTTTTAGTGTTAAAAAATAGTCGTTGGGATGTATGGCAGGGGGTCTCTTTAGTGGTTGCGCTGTTACTAGTGGTCAGCGCTAAACAAACTTATGCCTTTGATGACGCGTTATTCATTTTTAAAAACGAATACGGGCTAGGCTTATTACTTGCTCTTGGGTTAAGTGGCTATGGACTCTATTTTGGTAATAAATACCCAAAACGATTAGCTTTTCATTTGCTTGCTTCATTAAGCGTGTTTGTATTGGTGGGCACTTTGTATGCGCTGATCCCAAATACGGCTTTAGCAACCGCTTATCCACTTTGGGCGGTATTGCTATGTTTAATGAGTGCGGTGTTAATTAAATTTACACAAAATAATACAACTTTATGGCAGCGTTTTAGTTATTGGGTGGGGGCAAACGCCAATATCACCTTAGCAATTACAATGTTACTGAGTGATAGCGGCCTTACCATTGCACTGGCTGTTCAAGTATTACTGCTGAGCTTACTGATAAGAAAATACAATGTGGCTATGCCACACTGGCCAATAAAAGCCCTTGTGGCAGCATTACTTTTACGCCTTACCTTATCGCCGTGGACGCCTAGTTATGATGAACTAAGCATATTTGGTTTGCATTGGAGCTTAGTTGTTTACCCGCTGTGTATAGGGTTATTTTTTGCAGCGGCTAAATGTTTTAATACTTCAAAACTAAAAATATGGCTTGAAGGAGCAGCACTGCATTGTTTAGCGTTATTTGTGACAACCGAGACCAGTTATCAACTGGTAGGGCACTACCCTCAGCTGTTTTCTTTAAGTTTTTATGAGCAAGTTTTGCTCAGTTGTAACTTGCTTGCTTTAGGCTGCGTTTATTTATATCGCGCGCAAAGTGCTGGGCAGCTGGGTAAGTTATACCGCACTGCAGGTTTGATTTTATCAGCGTTAGCTGGCTTGTTGTTAATCAATACAACGTTGGATGATAATCCGTTATTAATGCGTCTTTATGTTGGTGAAACGCCAATATTTAACTGGGTGATTTTAATTTGGTTGGTACCGAGCCTACTGGCGTTATGGTTAGCGAGTTTAGTTAAATCGTTAAATGCTAAATTGAGTCAAATTACACTCGGAGTGTCTGGTTTATTAGCCCTGTTAGCTATCAATACCTTGATCCGCCAATATTGGCAAGGTGGCTTCATTTATCTTGATAAAGCAACCAGTGACGCCGAACTATATAGCTATTCGGTTATTTGGTTGTTACTCGGCGCACTGGTCGTGATAGCCGGGCATTTAAAACAGCAACGGTTACTGCAAAATGTTGGTCTTGGTATTCTTGGCGCTGTAATTGTTAAGGTATTTTTAATTGATATGGCAAACTTAACGGGACTTCTAAAAGCATTGTCCTTCATTGGTTTAGGGCTGTCGCTGGTAGGGCTAAGTTGGTTGTTCCAAAAACTCAGAAAGCGCAGTCATAGTTAAGTTTAAGCCCAGTACTTACTGGGCTTAAACTCTTATTAATCGTCAAGTACTGTGATTCAGCAGTGCTTTAAGTTTGCCTGGTTTTACTGGCTTACTCAGGTAATGAATATTTTCGGCTTTGGTGGTTTGTTTTAGCTCGGTGTCACGCACAGCGGTAATTAAAATAGCCGGAATATCGCTTTGCCAAATCTCGCGTAGCGCTTTAATTAAAGTAATCCCATCCCAATCATTACCTAATTGATAGTCCATTAAAATAACATCAGGTGCTCTCTGTTCTTTTGCATAAGTTAACACCGCGTCTACTTTATCGAATAGGGTGTAATTTGCCTGCCAGCGCTTCAGTAGGCTGGCCATGGCGGCAAGGTTTTCAGGATCGTCGTCAACGGCAATAATATTTATCGCGGCGCGGTTGTCGACTATATTTTGACTGCTTTGTTTTTGCTGTACTAATTGCGCATCACCATAAGGCACTTCAATGCTAAATCGGCTGCCTTTATTAGGTAATGAAACCACATCAATCGGCAGGCTCAATAAATCAGCCATACGTTTAACCACCCCTAAACCTAAGCCAACGCCTTTATTATCGCCCGCTTCAATTCGGTAAAAGTCGTTAAATATTTTTGCTTGTTCAATATCGCTAATGCCAGGGCCGGTATCCCATACTTCAATCCGTAAACTGTGTTTTCTGTTTCTACAAGCAATTAATACACGGCCATTTTCGGTGTATTTAATCGCATTAGACAGCAAGTTTTGTAGTATTCGACGCAAGTAAGTAATGTCGCTGTGTACTATTTGTTTATTTGAACGCACTTTAAATGAAAGCCCTTTATCGCTCGATAAAATCGCATATTCGCTTTTAAGGGGATCTAAAATATCATCAATGCAAAAGTGACGAGGATTTGGGGTCATCGCCCCTTGCTCTAGCTTGGCAATTTCTAATAAAGCCGACATTAAATGCACGGTGGAATCGAGGCTATCACCTAGCTTATTAAAGTTATTTTTATTGGTGCTATCTAACTGAGTTTCATCAATGGCGGCGAGATATAATCGTGCCGCATTGAGCGGCTGTAAAATATCATGGCTAGCCAGTGCTAAAAAGCGGGTTTTACTATCATTCGCCTGTTCTGCTTCGCGTTTGGCTAAAGTAAGTGCTTGCTCTGTTTGTACGCGACTATCGATTTGTGCTTGCAGGTTACTATTAATGGTTTGCACCTCTTGGGTACGCGCTTCAATACGGTTTTCTAAGTCCATATTGATTTCTTCGAGCGCATTTTGCGTACTAATATGATTGGTAATATCAGAAAAGCTTGTTACAAACCCCCCATCAGGCAATGGGTTGCCTATCATTTCGTAAACTTGGCCATTACGACGATGGCGAATAAAGTGATGTGAACTGCCATTTTTTAAATGCTGAACACGCTTATCAACATGGCGATCAATTTCACCGGGGCCGCATTCACCGCGCTCTGCGTTATAACGGATTATTTCTTCAATGGGCTGGCCAACTTGTAAAAAACCTTCAGGGTAATTAAACATTTCGCTGTAGCGCTTATTCCAAGCAACGAGGTTGAGATCTTTATCCACCACAGAGAGTCCGTGGCTTAAGTTTTCTAGTGAAGTAAATAATAAGTTTTGATTAAACTGCAGTGCCTGTGTGGTTTCATCAAAAAAGTTTACCACTTCTTCAAACGCCATGCGTTTCCCAGATGATACTGTATGAATAAGTGCTTGCGCAGAGGAAGCACCTAATACGCCTGTCAGTGCGCGTTCGCAGTAGGCAATAAAGTCAGCGCGAGGGTGTGCGTTGTTGTCGTTTAAATCATGATGAAGTGCGTAATGCGATAAAATTTGTTGGCTACGCTGAATGCCTAAAAAGGTTTGCAGTAAAATTTTAAAGTCGTATACCGTGGCTTTTACGTTTTTATTTAAGCGACGAGATAAAATGGCCTGATCTTTGGGATTAACAAATGCCGCCGCTTGAATTTTATCAATTAAGCGCTCTTCAGCTCCCAAGGAAAAGCTAATGTAACAGCCAATATTAGCAAACAACGCGATTAAGGTGCCTCTAGTTATAAGCGTTTGCTGTAGCTCACTGTCTAGTGGGTTAGGGGCTTCTAAAATAGGCAGCATTAAAAACAGTACCCAACAAATGACCCCTGCGAGTAGCCCGGCATAAACGCCGTAAGCATGGCCTTTTCGCCAATATAACCCACCCACAATAGCAGGCAATAATTGCGACACCAATGAGAAAGCCACTAACCCCATACTGGCCAGCGCACTGCCACTACCAAACCATTGCTGATAGAAGTAGGCTAAAATAAGCACCCCAGCAATGGTAAAGCGGCGCACCAATAAAATGCGGGATTTATAGCTGCTGGTGATTAAATTACGTTTAAATTTACGACGCAACATTAAGGGTAGCACCACGTCGTTGGAGATCATGGTGCTTAGCGTAAGCGTTGCAACAACAATCATGGCTGTGGCAGCAGAAAGCCCACCTATAAACACAAAGGTGGTTAAAAAAGCGTTATCGTGCAGCATAGGCAGTGCCAGTACAAAGCTGTCAGGTGATAAACTACGACCAATTTCTGGATGAATAGCAGCGGTGGCTATAGGTAAAATCATTGCAGCGGTCAATAACAAGTACAATGGAAAAGCCCAGCGAGCAGTAAATAAATGGCGCTTATCTTGGTTATCAACCACGGTGACATGAAATTGCCGTGGCAAACAAATAATAGCGGCCGCCGCCATCAGCGACTGACCTACAAAGTTAAAGCTAAAAAAGTCAAACTGCGCCCAATGCAGCCAAATTGACTCGGCGACTTGGCCAGAACTTTCTGCGGGTAAATTAAATAAGCTATATATTGCAAGCCCTGCTACAGCAGCCAGAGCAAACAGCTTTATTAGCGACTCAAACGCCACAGCAAGCATTAAGCCTGAGCGGTACTCGGTTACATCAACTTTGCGCGTGCCAAAAAATATAGCAAATAGTGCCATCATTAAAGTGGCTGATAACGCCAAAATATCCCCAGATATTTGATTGCTACTTTGCAAAAGTAAAAAGCTAGAACTAAGCGCTTTTAATTGCAATGCAATGTAAGGAATAGTGGCCAATAAGGCAATAATGGTCACCATAATTGCAGTGGTTTGGCGTTTGCCGTAACGCGCTGAAATAAAGTCGGCAATAGTGGTGATATTTTGTTTTTTACTCACCAATACCAGTTTACGTAAAAAGCCTTGGCCGAAAAAAAACAGTAAGGCGGGTCCTAATAAAATAGGCAAAAAGCTCCAACTACTAGTAGCAGCGGTACCTACCGAGCCATAGTAAGTCCACGAAGTACAATAAATTCCCAATGCAAATGAATACACAAATGGGTGATGACTAATACGCTTGGCAAGTGGGGTGGTCTTATCACCCCAATTTGCCAGCCAAAACAGCACGCCTATGTAGCCAAAGGCAACAATGAGTAGTACAGCTGTCATGTTTATTTAACCTCGTAGAGTGTTTTTATAATTTGTCATAACTATACCCAAACTATTTCAAGATGCGAGCGCCAGTTGGAGTTTGCTTATTAACAATACCTAGCTGCAAATAAAGTAGGGGGTATACATTTTGTTTATGTTATCTATAAATAAAATAAAGCTATGATATTTAAGGGTTAATTTGTTTTTGTCTATTTAGTTAGACTAATGTCTTATTCCCACGGTTTGTTTTAATTTGGCTAAAAACTTGAGCAATAAAAATCTATTAAGCTACTGAAATTTAAGTGGTTCATGAGTTGTTTATTAATTGATCATGCGCAGTTTACGAAAACGTTAATATGTTGTTACGACTATTGTCGCAATTCAATATTTGAATTGCATTGCTAAATTGGTTAACGAATATAAAAAACCACCCATCACAATCGTGATGTTTAAAGGGGAAAATAAAAATGGCTTTTAAAAATGAAGAACAAGCAAAAGCTTATTGGGCAGAAAACATTTCATTACTGTTTAAATTATTAGCAGTATGGTTTGTGGTCTCTTTTGGCTTTGGCATATTACTGGTTGATGTACTTAATGAAGTACGTTTTTTTGGGTTTAAACTTGGCTTCTGGTTCGCCCAGCAAGGCGCGATTTATACCTTTGTGGCTTTGATTTTTGTGTACGTTTTCAAAATGAATACGTTAGATAAAAAATATGGCGTAGACGAATAGGAGCTAGTCAATGGATGTTCAAATACTCACATTTATAATTGTCGGTTTAAGCTTTGCGCTTTATATCGGTATTGCAATTTGGGCTCGTGCTGGGTCAACAAATGAATTCTACGTTGCTGGTGGCGGTGTACCTCCACTAGCCAATGGTATGGCAACTGCTGCGGATTGGATGAGTGCTGCGTCGTTCATTTCAATGGCGGGTATTATCTCGTTTGCGGGTTACGACGGAAGTGTTTACTTAATGGGGTGGACCGGTGGTTATGTACTACTGGCTATGTGTTTAGCGCCTTACTTACGTAAATTCGGCAAGTTTACCGTGCCAGATTTTATCGGTGACCGTTACTACTCACGTACAGCGCGTTTAGTGGCTATTTTATGTGCCATCTTTATTTGTTTTACTTACATTGCGGGTCAAATGCGTGGTGTTGGTGTAGTGTTCTCTCGTTTCTTAGAAGTTGAAATTGAAACCGGTGTTTATATCGGTATGATCATTGTTTTCTTCTATGCCGTACTTGGTGGCATGAAAGGTATTACTTACACGCAAGTTGCGCAGTATTGTGTACTGGTATTTGCTTATTTAGTACCGGCTATTTTTATCTCTATGATGGCAACAGGTCACTTTTTTCCACAAACAGGCTTTGGTGCCACGCTAAGTGATGGCTCAGGTATGTATGTACTTGATAAGCTAGATGGTTTAAGTACCGAGCTTGGATTTGGCCAATACACTGAAGGCTCAAAGAGCATGATTGATGTATTTGCAATTACAGGTGCTCTTATGGTGGGTACTGCTGGTTTACCACACGTAATTGTTCGCTTTTTCACTGTACCTCGCGTTAAAGACACACGTATTTCAGCGGCATGGACACTGGTGTTTATTGCTATTGTTTACACAACAGCACCTGCAGTAGCTTCGTTTGCCCGTGTAAACATGATTGATACAATTAATGGTAAAGACGGAAGTGGTACAGCGTATGCAGAGGCACCAGCTTGGATCAAAAACTGGGAACGCACAGGCCTAATCACCTTTAATGATAAAAATGGTGACGGCAAAATGTTCTACACATCAGGTAAAATCACTGACCCTAATAGCGCAAACGAAGTAAACGTTGACCGCGATATTATGGTACTAGCGAACCCTGAAATAGCCGACTTACCAGCCTGGGTTATTGCACTCGTTGCAGCTGGTGGTATTGCCGCGGCACTATCGACTACAGCGGGCTTACTATTGGTTATTTCAACCTCAGTATCGCACGATTTACTTAAACGGACACTCAAACCGGATATAACCGACAAGCAAGAATTACTTGCAGCGAGGTTGGCAGCGATGATTGCTATTGTAATATCCGCTTACTTTGGGATTAACCCGCCAGGGTTTGTGGCCTCGGTTGTTGCCTTTGCCTTCGGCTTAGCGGCGGCGAGCTTCTTCCCTGCAATTATTATGGGTATTTTCTCTAAATCAATGAATAAACATGGTGCAATTGCAGGCATGGTAACGGGTATCACCTTTACTGCTGCATACATCATCTACTTCAAGTTTGTGAGTCCAGAGCTTAATAGCCCAGAAAATTGGTTCTTAGGTATTTCACCTGAAGGGATTGGTTTAGTAGGCATGATCATTAACTTTGCAGTAGCTGCAGGTGTTATGAAAATGACTCAACCGACACCAGTTGAAATTCAAGAAATGGTTGAAGGTATTCGTAATCCTAAAGGGTCTAGTGAAGCGCATGCTCACTAATCCATATATCTAATGATATAACGCATCAAAGCCCGACTTAAGTCGGGCTTTTTATTTGTTTAAATAATGACTACATTAATTAATCGCTATATTAAATAACCATATTTCAGGTTAAGTCGCTTTTTTATTGAGGATGATTTATGAGTAGTGAGCAACAGGAAGTCGCGCAGTTTATTAACAAGCAAGCACCATTTTCAATGTTACAGGACAGCGCCTGCAGTTATTTTGTTAACCATCTCGATAGTATTTATTTGACCCGAGAAAACCAAGCGCAATGGCTTAACAGTGAACAGCCTAAATTATTTTTAATTCGTTCCGGGTTATACGATTTAGTGGATGCTCAAGGCGATACGGTAACGCGTTTAACTCAAGGTGATTACTTTGGTTACCCTTCGTTACTGACGGGAGATTCAATACAAAACAGTTTAGAAGTACAAAAAGAGGGCATTGTCTATATGCTCGACCAAACGGATTTTGATTACTTACGTCGAGAATATAAAGCATTCGAGCAATACTTTGTTCGTGCTCATGCTAATCGATTGCTGTCATCACATTATAAAACTAATAACGACAGCTGGTCTGAGCGTAAAATATCAGAGATCATGACTCGCAAAGCGATTACGCTGCCCCCCGATGCCAGCATCCGTCATAGTGCTAAAAAAATGCAAGAGCATGGGATTTCATCAATGATGATCACCGAAAATTCGCATCTTGTTGGGGTAGTTACAGATCGGGATTTACGTAACCGAGTGCTTGCTGATGAAGTGGATCCCGCGCAAGCTATCAATAGTATTATGACCAATAAGCCTAAGTTTATATTTGAAAATAACCGCGTATTTTCAGCGCTGCACTTAATGCTTAAGCATAATATTCATCATTTACCTGTGCTTGACGAAAACCACAAACCGCTAGGAATGATCACCAGTACAGACTTACTACGCCAACAAAAAAGCGACCCAGTGCAGCTAATTGGTCGTATTTACAAGGCCCATAATGTGGCTGATTTAAAACGTTACGCGAAAGAAATTCCTGAGTTATTAAAAGGGTTTTCAAATAATATTGATGATATTTCGCTGATCGGAAAGTTACTCAGTGGTTTAACCGATGCGTTGACCTCGCGGCTAATTTTTTTATTTCAACAACACCATGGCGCCGCGCCAACCAGTTTTAGTTTTATTTGTTTTGGCTCTCAAGCGCGCGAAGAGCAAACACTGCATTCAGATCAAGATAATGGCTTGTTATTACCTGATGGTCTAAACGATGAACAGCACGCATATTTTAAACAGATGGGCGAATTTGTTTGTGAAAACTTAGTTGAGTGCGGCATTCGTCGTTGTCCTGGTAACATAATGGCTAGCAGTGATGCGTGTCGAATGAGTGTTAGTGATTGGGGGGCGAAGTTTTTAAAGTGGATCACCAGTCCCACACCCCAGGCAATGCTCAACTGTAAAATCTTTTTTGATCTGCGCTTTATTGAAGGCTCAACCACACTCTATAGCCAGTTTTGTGAAGAGTTGACCCATATTTCTCGCAACGATCTTTTTTATGCGGCAATGGCCAGCGATGTTAACGCTAACAGTGCGCCGATTGGTTTATTCAATAACTTTAAAACCGAAAAAACAGAGCAACACCATAAGTACATCGATCTTAAAAAGCGCGGGGTGGTGATCATTAACGATCTAGCGCGACTTTATGCATTAAAAGTAGGTATTCGCCGTGCTAACACCCAAGAGAGGTTGGATGCTTTATTAAAGTATTCACTATTAAGCAAAGAAGATATTTATAATTTAAAAGATTGTTGGCGATTTTTAACTCAGCTTCGGCTGCGCACGCAAATAAATGAAGAAGGGTTACCTAGTAATTGCATTAACCCAGACAAACTCAATTCGTTAGAACGTCATCAGCTTAAAGAAGCGTTTTACCTAGTAAAACAAGCGCAGCAAGGCGCGGCGTTTAAATTTGCGCGTGGGAGTTTGTAACAATAATGGTTAAGCTGCTTATTACGCGATACTTAAAGCGTCGTCATTTGCTTGCGCAAAGTGCTTTAAAGCAACGTTATTTAGTGATTGATTTGGAATTAACAGGGCTTGATCCTAAACAACATGAAATTGTCTCGGTTGCTTGGGTACTGATTGAGAATCAATGTATCAAAAACAGTCAATCGCAGCATATCGTTAATAAAGAGGTTAAAAGTCTAGAGCAAAGCCCTGTTTTTCACGGCATTAGCACTGACTCGGTGGCACAAGGGCAAAGCCTACAGAGTATTTTAATGTCTTTAAGTGCTCACTTTAGTGACTGCATTTTAGTATTTCATAATGCCATGCTCGACTGGGGCTTTTTAAAGTTAGCACTAAAAAATGCAGGGATCATCCAGCGGCCTAAGCTGATCATCGATACCTTAAAAATAGAAAAAAAGCGCTTACTGCAACACGCAAGCGATATAAAATTAGATGATTTAACCTTAAATGAATGCCGTAATCGCTACGATTTACCAAGCTATCATTGCCATCATGCGCTTACCGATGCACAAGCCACTGCTGAATTGTTATTAGCCCAATGCCATCAAATAGGCGCCGGTAAAGAACTTAAAGTAGGCGATCTAACGTAGGTTGGTTAAGGACAGCGAAACCCAACTATAAGAAACCCAACTATAAAATATGCACTAAGCTTAATTGCATGCAGTTTACTTTTATTCTTGTTTGTATAATTATGGGAACGCGTATTTTATTAAAAATTCAAGGAACGAATATGAAACTTATCACCGCTATTTTTATTACCTTATGCCCTCTTATTACTTTTGCTAATTCAAGCGTGCCAACTAATCGTCATATTTCTGTACATGGCACAGCTGAGGTATTAGTTGAGCCAGATATGGCTCAAATTATATTTGAAGTAAAAAGCATTGAAGATACATTACTTGAAGCTAAACGTGAGCTTGATGGCCGGATTAGTTTGTTACTCGAAGAATTAGACAAATACGCCTTTGGGCAAGGTGATGTTCATATATCGGGTTTAAAAAGCAAGGTATACACTAGGGTTGGTACAGAATCTGGAACTGTTTCAGGCGATAAGTATTTAGCACTGAAAACAGTTAAAGTCACATTGAAAGATATTAAAAAAGTCGATGAATTTATTGATTTTGCCCAACGCTTAAAAATAGACAATATCAAAAAAATTAATGGTTTATCCTCCAAGGCTAAGCAGTTAGAGGCAGAGGCGACACAACTAGCAATCGATAACGCAAAAGCGAAGGGAAATAAGCTCGCTCAGTCTTTTGGTGCTGAACTTGGCAACGTTTATAGTATTAGTGCAAATTCCAGCAGCTCAGATTATGACGCGAGCGGTGTTAAGCACATTATTTTATCTAGCCACAGAAATAGCATGGCTGCTAGAAATAACGAGAACCCATTTACGCAGCAGCAAAATTTAGGTGCAACAATAAGCGTTAAAGCATCTATAAACGTGGTGTTTGATTTAAAACTAAAATAGCAAATACCGCAAATACCTATTAGCCGAGCTAAAAGTAAAAGCGCATTGCGTGTTGATTCTGACGTTAATTTAAAGTTTCTAATGCTTGGCTCTTATAATCACAGGCAAGGTCGATTACAATACCGCCATCTAAAAGGCGACGCTGCCTTTCTCTGTACGTAACTAGAGTGGATTTTATATTTCATGGCAATCAAACTTGCAATTAATGGTTTTGGTCGTATTGGTCGAAATATTGTCCGCGCACTATACGAATCAGGCTTAAGCGACGAGATTAAAATTGTTGCGATTAACGAATTAGCCGACCCTGAAGCTATTGCCCATTTATTAAAATACGACACCTCTCATGGTCGTTTCACTTTTCCAGTTAAACTAGGTGAAGACACTATCAGCGTTGCTGATGACACCATTGCATTATTTTGTGAAGAAAATCCAGTTGAATTACCGTGGCAAACGCTAGATGTTGACGTGGTACTTGAATGTACTGGCGTGTACCACTCACGTGAGCATGCACAGTCACATATTGCCGCAGGTGCTAAAAAAGTGTTGTTTTCCCATCCTGCTGATAATGATGTAGATGCCACCATTGTGTATGGCATAAACGACGATGAGCTGAAAAACGAGCATACTATTGTCTCTAATGGTTCGTGTACCACCAACTGCGTTGTTCCTGTTATTAAAGTACTCGATGATGCCTTTGGTATTGAGTCTGGCGCTATTACAACTATTCATGCGTCAATGAACGATCAGCAAGTGATTGATGCGTATCACCATGATTTACGCCGAACTCGTGCCGCCAGCCAATCTATTATTCCGGTAGACACAAAATTAGCCCGTGGTATCGACCGTATTTTACCTAAATTTAAAGGCCGCTTTGAGGCTATTGCCGTTCGTGTACCGACTATTAATGTGACCGCCATGGATTTAAGTGTCACGGTAAATACCGATGTAGATTTAAGTGCGGTTAATAGTGCGCTTAAAGCACAAGCTAAAGATAGGCTTGAGGGTATTTTAAGTTACACCGAAGAGCCGCTGGTATCGGTTGATTTTAACCACGATCCCCATTCTTGTATTATAGATGGCACACAGACACGTGTTAGTCATAAACGGCTGATAAAATTACTAGTTTGGTGTGATAATGAGTGGGGGTTTGCGAATCGCATGCTTGATACCGCTCGTGCTATGATGGCATTTAAGTAATATTTAAAACGTATTTATTGGTTTAGTATCGTTAACTAAGGAGATGTTCATGTCGGTCATAAAAATGGCAGATTTAGATTTAAACGGCAAGCGTGTATTAATTCGTGAAGATTTAAATGTACCCGTTAAAGCAGGTAAAGTGACGTCAGACGCACGTATTCGTGCTGCACTACCTACTATCAAACTTGCGCTAGAAAAAGGTGCAAAAGTGATGGTTATGTCACACCTAGGCCGTCCTACGGAAGGGCAATACGAAGACGAATTTTCATTAGCACCCGTTGTTGATTACTTAAATGATGCACTTGAGCAAACTGTTCGCCTAGAAAAAGATTACTTAAACGGCGTTGATGTTGCAGATAATGAAGTGGTTGTTTTTGAAAACGTACGTTTTAACAAAGGCGAGAAAAAAGACGACGAAGCCTTATCAAAGCAACTCGCTGCATTATGTGATGTTTACGTAATGGATGCCTTTGGTACTGCGCATCGCGCACAAGCGTCAACCCATGGTGTGGGTCTGTTTGCTGATGTAGCGTGTGCCGGCCCATTATTATCGGCTGAACTAGACGCCCTAGGTAAAGCACTTGATAACCCAGCCCGTCCGTTAGTGGCGATTGTGGGTGGCTCTAAAGTATCCACTAAATTAACAGTACTTGATTCGTTATCTAAAATTGTTGATCAGCTTGTTACCGGCGGTGGTATTGCCAATACCTTTATTGCAGCTGCTGGTCATCCCGTAGGTAAGTCACTTTATGAGGCTGATTTAATGGATGAAGCAAATCGTTTATGCGCTGCAGCGAAAGCCAACGATGGCGAAATACCGGTACCGACAGATGTTGTTGTGGGTAATGAGTTTTCAGAGTCAGCTGTAGCCACACTTAAAGATGTAAGTGAAGTCACCAGCGACGATATGATTTTTGATATTGGCCCTGATACCGCTAATCAACTTGCAAAAATTATTGCTAATGCGGGCACTGTTGTATGGAATGGCCCAGTGGGTGTGTTTGAGTTTGATCAATTTGGTAATGGCACTCGCGCTATTGCAAAAGCGATTGCTGATTCAAGCGCATTTTCTATTGCTGGTGGTGGTGACACCCTAGCGGCAATTGATAAGTATGGCATTAGTGATAAAGTATCGTATATCTCTACAGGTGGTGGTGCGTTCTTAGAGTTTTTAGAAGGCAAAAAACTACCTGCAGTTGCAATGCTAGAATCACGCGCTAAATAATACCTAGGGTATTAGCTAGCCGTAAAGCAGATGTGCTAATCCCACATCTGCTACAATTAACGAGTAAATACCTCTCACTTTTATTTAGTCGTTAATAATATGAATTTTAGGTCATATACCTTTTAATTCATGGCGCAGTGATTGCGCCAAACTAACAAATCCGTTCAAACTAGGTAGTAAAATAACTACCGATAAATTGGAGAATACCCAATGGCTTTAATCAGTATGCGACAACTTCTTGATCATGCCGCAGAGCATGGTTACGGTGTACCCGCGTTCAATGTAAATAACCAAGAGCAAATGCGTGCAATAATGGAAGCGGCTGATAAAACAAACAGCCCAGTTATTGTACAAGGTTCTGCGGGCGCACGTGCGTATGCCGGTGCACCTTTTATTCGTCATATGATTTTAGCGGCAGTTGAAGAATGGCCACATATTCCTGTGGTTATGCATCAGGATCATGGTACATCACCGGGTGTATGTCAGCGTTCAATTCAGCTAGGTTTTTCGTCAGTAATGATGGATGGCTCATTAATGAGCGATGGTAAAACACCTTCAAGCTACGATTATAACGTTGATGTAACACGCAAAACAGTTGAAATGGCGCATGCGTGTGGCGTATCTGTAGAGGGTGAGCTAGGTGTATTAGGTTCACTTGAAACTGGTGAAGCGGGTGAAGAAGATGGTGTTGGCGCTGAGGGTAAACTTACCACTGAGCAAATGCTAACAAATCCAGAAGAAGCGGCAGACTTTGTAAATAAAACCCATGTTGATGCGCTGGCTATTGCCTGTGGTACATCACACGGTGCCTACAAATTTACTCGTCCACCAACCGATGACATTTTAGCAATTGATCGTATTAAAGAAATTCACGCGCGTATACCAAATACCCACTTAGTAATGCATGGTTCGTCTTCTGTTCCACAAGAGTGGTTAGAAGTGATCAACCAATACGGTGGCGAAATTCCAGAAACTTACGGCGTGCCAGTTGAGCAAATCGTTGAAGGTATTAAATATGGTGTGCGTAAGGTAAACATTGATACTGACCTACGTTTAGCGTCTACCGGTGCGATTCGTCGTCATTTAGCGATGAACCCGTCTAACTTCGACCCACGTAAGTTTTTAGCTGCTGCAACCCAAGCAATGACTGATATTTGTATCGCTCGTTACGAAGCGTTTGGTACGGCGGGTCAAGCAAGTAAAATTAAGCCAATTTCATTAGATGAAATGCACCTTAAATACTTAAGCGGTGAGTTAAACCCAAAAATAAAGTAATGGACCAATAATAGCGATATTATTGCACTCATTCAAAAAGCCAGTTGCGTTTGCGCTGGCTTTTTTGATCTATGAGGGATCAGTATTTTACCTAGTTATTAATTAGGGATCACTCGATTACTAACTTGTCATATCTGGGATCATTACTTTACTAAGTAAAAGGCTTAAAGTGACGTATTTTAAACTTTTGAGTGTTACGCATTATAAAGAGTGAGCACAAAACATACAAAAAATCATTAGTTTAGCTTTGTTGGTGGGTAAAATAGTGATCCGTAAAGGGATCTGCTTGATAAAACTCTGATCCCAGCATTTAAGATCATAATAAACCTGATCTAAACACTGTTAAGCAGGTGCTAACTTTTATTATTAAGCGTGAAAATTGATGCTAGTTAGTAATTTGATGATCCCATGTTGATACCATAAATAGTGACTTTAATGATTGATTCTTTTTACTGCAAACCGCTTTTTTATTACTGCTCAAGATGATAAAAATATGACAAATTCTATTTTTTGTCACTATTTTGTGTTTTTTTTACACTCATTTTAATTTAGACGTTACACTTTAATAAAAATGTCATACTTAGTCATAATAATGAAACCTACTCAATAGCCTAAGAGATAAATTGGAATGTCACGTAAAGTATTAGTCGTTGATGACGAAGCACCTATCAGGGAAATGTTGGTTTTTGTTTTAGAACAAAATGGGTTTCAAGCCATTGAGGCAGAAGATTATGATTCTGCAATATCAGCAATGGTTGAACCTTATCCAGATATGGTGTTACTCGATTGGATGCTACCTGGCGGTAGTGGAATTCAAATCGCTAAAAAATTCAAACAAAATGAACACACACGCCAAATTCCTATCATTATGCTGACAGCCCGCGGCGAAGAAGAAGATAAAATACGCGGTTTAGAAGTCGGTGCTGATGATTACGTTACAAAACCGTTTTCACCTAAAGAGTTAATGGCGCGTATTAAAGCGGTTATTCGTCGTGTTGCTCCTACCTCACTTGAAGAGGCCATTGAAGTACATGGTTTACGTTTAGATCCTATTTCGCATCGTGTGACATCAGGTGGCAGTGAGCTAGATATGGGGCCAACGGAGTTTAGACTGTTACACTTTTTTATGACCCACCCTGAGCGTGTATATAGCCGAGAGCAATTACTTGATCATGTATGGGGTACTAACGTTTATGTTGAAGACAGAACTGTAGATGTTCATATTCGTCGCTTGCGTAAGGCAATTGCTACGCTTGGGCATGACCGCTTAGTACAAACAGTTCGCGGTGCTGGTTATCGCTTTTCGAGTAAATTATAAGTTTACTTCGTAAGTCACAATCTATTAACCTAGCATAGTCAAACCATCTGCTAGCGTTTATAAGGTAAAGAGCGTGTATGTATCGAGTTATTAACAAGCAGGCGTTAACCAAACGGCTGTTTGTCTATTTTATACCTTTGCTTTTAATTGGGGTGCTTATTGGTGCCCCATTTTTGATGTTGTTTTTGGGCGCTTTTTCGCTACTTTTGTGGCATTACCATCAGCTTTATCGCTTAAGTGACTGGCTGCATAATCAACGCAGCTTTAACCCGCCTGAAGGGGAAGGGTCGTGGGAGCAAGTATTTGAGGGTATTTACCAGCTGCAGCACCGTAATCGTAAGAAGCGTAATGAGTTGGCAGAACTAATACGGCGTTTTCGCGACGGCGCTGAGGCCGTGCCCGATGCCGTTGTTGTGCTACAAAACGACTTATCAATTGTGTGGTGTAATCAGCTTGCACTCAAAGTGCTAGGGTTACAGTGGCCGGTTGATCATGGTCAGCGTTTAGATAACTTAATTCGCGATCCTAAATTTGCTAAATATATGCGTCGTAAAGAGTTTAGCGATGCTCTGGAGCTTGAAAGTGGCCACAGTGTTGAGCAAGTTCTTGAGTTTAGGGTGATGCCTTATGCCAATACACAGTTGTTGGTAGTGGTACGCGATGTTACTCGCTTAAAGCAACTTGAGCAGATGCGTAAAGACTTTGTAGCAAACGTCTCTCATGAGCTTAGAACCCCTTTAACTGTTGTTACCGGCTACCTTGAAATGCTCGATAGTGATTCACTTCCCCCGCCTGCAATGTGGAATAAAGCACAAACTACTATGCTAGAGCAATGTAAGCGTATGGATAGCTTAGTGAATCAGCTGTTGTCGTTATCGCGCATCGAAGGGGGAAAGCGACACAGTAATGACAAAGCGGTGAATGTGCCACGATTATTAAACTTAATTGAAACAGAAGCGCAATCAATTAATCAAGACAAAGGCCATCAACTTATTTTTAAGATTGATGCATCGCTTGATATTACCGGAGCTGAGGATGAACTTAGAAGTGCCTTTTCAAATTTAGTATTTAATGCCATTCATTATACTAAACCAGGCGGTAAAATTGAGGTACTTTGGCAGCGCAATAATGAACAAGCATGTTTTAGTGTTACCGATAATGGTGATGGTATTGCACCTGAGCATATTAACCGGTTAACTGAGCGTTTTTATCGAGTAGATAAAGCCAGAAGCCGCACCACAGGTGGCTCAGGCTTAGGTTTAGCTATTACCAAGCATGTGCTTACTCGCCATGGTAGTCAATTAAAAATTCACAGCGAGCTGGGTAAAGGTTCTTGTTTTTCTTTCGCGTTTTCAAGCGATAGACTTATCGTTATTTCGCCATTAGTAGCAAGCAACACAAGTAGTCATAAAAGTGTCATTTAAGAGTCACACCATTGTCATGTACTCACTTTAGAGTGAACCGCAGTTAGGAAATGGGACGAACAAACTGGAGAACCCCAAAATGAAATTTAAAAACTTAGTTGCCGCAATGGGTGTGGCTGTTACAACATTTGTATCTGCACAAGCGGTTGCATTAGAAGACGGTATTCCTGAGTATCAAAAAATTAGCGGTGTATCAGGTAACTTTTCATCGGTAGGGTCTGACACATTAGCCAACATGATGACCTTTTGGGCTGAAGAATATAAGCGCATTTATCCAAATGTAAATATTCAAATTCAAGCGGCAGGTTCGTCTACTGCGCCACCAGCACTAACAGAAGGTACGGCTAACTTAGGTCCAATGAGCCGTGCAATGAAGTCAAAAGAAATTGAAGCATTTGAAAAGCGTCATGGCTACAAACCAACACAAGTGCGAGTAGCAATTGATGCGTTGGCAGTATTTGTACACAAAGATAACCCAATCGAAGGACTACGCATTGACCAAATCGATGCTATTTTCTCATCAACTCGTAAATGTGGTGCATCAGAGCAAGTAAATCGCTGGAGTGATGTTGGTCTAGAAGGTGATTGGGCTGCAAAAGACGTGCAATTATACGGACGTAACTCAGTATCAGGTACTTACGGTTACTTTAAAAAGAAAGCGTTATGTAAAGGTGATTTCCGTAATAACGTGAACGAGCAACCGGGCTCGGCTTCTGTTGTACAGTCAATTTCAGCGTCATTAAATGCGATTGGTTACTCTGGCATTGGTTATAAAACATCGGGTGTGCGTACTGTTCCGTTATCTAAAAAAGGCACTAACTTTGTTGATGCCACGCTTGAAAATGTAGCACAAGGTAAATACCCACTGTCACGTTTCTTATATGTTTATGTAAATAAACACCCAAATAAGCCACTTGGCCCAGTTGAAGCTGAGTTTTTAAAGATGGTACTTTCTCAAGACGGTCAAAAAATTGTAGAAAAAGATGGTTATGTGCCACTTTCTGCAAAGTTAGTTGAATTAGAGCTTAAAAAGTTAGGTCTGAAATAAGCAGCTAGCAACCAAAGTAAATAATAAAAAACCGCTCAATGAGCGGTTTTTTTTGTTTTACTTAAAATTATTTAGTTCGTTGCTTTACCTAAGTTTTCAGCTTGCACTTTGCATTGATTGTAAGCCTCAATACATTTTGATGAGCAAACCTGCGATTTAAGACTATCGGTGGTTGTTTGCTGCTCACAGCTGGTTTCACATTGATAACTTTGTTGAGCACATTGATTAAGTGCTGGATTACCCGCCTGGCTCTGGCAGCCAGCAACAACTGCAAACGAAAAAGCCACGAGGCTAGTTTTAATAAAAGTTTTCATGCTTATCCTTAAAATGAGGCCACACCAGTATTAAACTTCAACCTGAATATTGTCGATTAATCTAACACTACCTAAAAAGGCGGCAGCTAAAATTACAAATCGTGTATCTTCGAGTGTAGCAGCTTTTAATGTATCTCGTTGAGCTATCGAAAAATAATCTGGTTTTAGGCCTGCGTCTTCTAATGCGCTCTTCGCTTCACTTTCCAGTGTGGCAAAGTCTTTATTACCGTTTTTTAGTTGCTGCGCACAGTGTTTTAAGGTGTTAAATAAAACAGGAGCGGTTTGTCTTTCCTCAGTTGATAAATACCCATTACGAGAGCTCATGGCAAGGCCGCTAACTTCACGCATGGTGGGTACACCAATAATTTCTACTGGTATCGATAAATCAGTGGCCATAGTTTTAACAACTTGTAGCTGCTGAAAGTCTTTTTCACCAAAGCAAGCGTAATCAGGTTGTACTAAATTAAATAGCTTAGTAACAACAGTTGCTACGCCTTTAAAGTGACCTGGGCGTGAACCGCCACAATACCCCATTGAAATACCAGGCACATCAACAAAGCTTTGCGCGCCTAAACCATTAGGGTAAATAGTTTCTACACTGGGGATAAACAAAATATCTGTTTCAAGATCGGCTAACCCTTGTTTATCAGCATCTAGAGTACGCGGATAGCTGTCTAAATCTTCGTTAGCGCCAAATTGCATTGGGTTAACAAAAATACTCACGACCACTTTGTCGGCTAGTGTTTTTGCTTTTTCTACCAGTGAAAAATGACCACGGTGTAGATTACCCATAGTAGGCACAAGCGCCACGCTTAAACCGGCCTGGCGCCAAGCTTTAACTTGACTGCGTAATGATTTAATTTCAGTGATTGACTGCATTATTTAAACTCGTGTTCAGCGCTTGGGAATACGCCGCTTTTGACATCGTTACAATACTTTTTAACAGCAGCAGGCATATTGCCTGTTTCGAGTAAAAAGTTTTTTGAAAATTTAGGAATATAACCTGCAGAAATGCCCACCAAGTCATGCATAACCAAAATTTGGCCATCGGTTACATTACCGGCACCAATCCCGATTGTAGGGATGCTCAATGACTCTGTAACGCGTTTTGCTAAGGCACTTGGAATACATTCAAGCACCAGTAGTTGTGCGCCTGCCGCTTCTAATGCTTTTGCATCGGCAATAATTTTTTGTGCTTGAGCTTCTTCACGGCCTTGGATTTTAAAACCACCGAATACATGCACTGATTGCGGTGTAAGCCCCAAATGGCCACATACCGGGATACCTTGTTGGGTTAGCGATTTAATACTGTCGTACAGCCATTCACCGCCTTCAAGTTTGACCATATTAGCACCAGCACGCATCAGCTCTGCAGCATTTTTACATGCGTCGCTTGGGTTTGCGTAGGTCATAAACGGTAAGTCAGCTATAACAAATAAGTCACGGCTTCCCGCGCGCACACAGCGAGTATGGTAGGCAATTTCTTGGTTTGTAACCGCTAAGGTGTCGTCGCCACCTTGTAATACCATACCCAAAGAATCACCAACTAAAACAACATCAACGCCGTTATCATGAAATAACTTAGCAAAACTAGCATCGTATGCTGTTAACGCAGTGATCTTATTACTTTCAGCCTTCATTTTATTCAAAGTTGAAACGGTTATTTTAGACATAATATTCTCGCAGACAATGGCCTTAATTAATTACCGTGGTAATTGTTGTAAGTCGTTAAGCGGTAGGGTATTTGCTATCTGTTGGATAGATGCGCCGCTAGGTAAAATCAGTTCTGGTGCAATTTCTTGCAGTGGGTAAACAACAAATTCTCGCTCAGTTAATCCGTAATGAGGTACGGTTAAACGTTCGGTATTTAAAATGTGTTCACCAAATAATAAAATATCAATATCCAATGTGCGTGCGCCCCAGCGCTCGGCTTTTCTAACTCGTCCATGTTCCAGCTCAATGGCTTGGGTTAAATCAAGCAGTTGCTCTGGCTCAAGTGAAGTGTTAATACAGGCGACAGCATTCACATAATCGGGTTGATCTTGTGGTCCCATAGGCTTGCTCGCATAATAATGCGAGCAGGCTATAAACTCGCTGCTTGGCAAGCTTTTAAGTGCAATAACAGCGTTATCAAGTTGTTTTATAGGGCTGTTAAGGTTTGCACCTAACCCCAAATAGACACGTTGCATTATTTACTCAGTAGGCTTTTTTGTGGTACGACGGCGAGGTCGCTTACGTGGTTTTGGACCGCCTTGATGACCAAGCTCTCGCACCATTTCTTTTTGGCCATTAATATCTTGGCCTAAGTACTGTGTCCACCACTGTGCCAGCTCTGTATGCTCAGTTTCACCAGCATCAACACGCAATAGTAAAAAATCATAAGCGGCTTTAAAGCGCGGCTGCTGTGTTAAACGATAGGCACGTTGGCCAGCACGTTTATCTAAGCGTTGTTGAATATGCCAAATATCACGAGCACCTAAAGTAAAGCGTTTTGGTACGGCAATATGTTGGGCATTCTCACTAAGTACTTTATTAATTGCTTGAGCAAATGCATCGTATTCTGAAAGTTGCTCTTGGCGTCGAATTTTTTCAGTTCGTTCAATCAGTGGGAACCACAATAATGCTGCAAATACGAATGCAGGAGTTACTTTCTTATCTGCATTAATACGTATGTCGGTGTTTGCAAACATCTGCTTTATGAAGGTTTCTTCAAGTCCGCCTGGTTTTTTATCTAAAATACGGTCTAGCTCAGGAAATAACGATTTAAATAAACCGTACTGACGCAGCATTATAAAGTTTTGCTGTGCTTTGCCGTTTAAAAATAGCTTGAGTATTTCTTCAAATAAACGCGCTGGCGGAATATTATCAAGCAAGCTCGCTAATTCGGTAATCGGTTTTTCGCTTGCTGGTGCTATTTGCATATCTAACTTAGTGGCAAAGCGCACTGCGCGAAGCATACGTACCGGATCTTCACGGTAGCGTGTTTCAGGATCGCCAATTAACTCAATTTGTTTTGCTTTGATAGCGGCTAAGCCATTTGCGTAATCGTAAACACAAAAATCATTAATGGAGTAGTACAAAGCGTTGATTGAAAAATCACGACGTTCTGCATCTTCTTCAATACTGCCAAATACGTTATCGCGAAGAAGTTGCCCGTGCTCACTTGACTGACTAATTTGATTTTTATCTTCTTGTGCTTCGTGATGGCCGCGCATTGTAGCCACTTCAATAATCTCACGGCCAAAAACAATGTGCGCTAAACGAAAGCGACGACCAATTAAGCGACAGTTACGAAACAGTTTTTTTACTTGCTCAGGAGTGGCATTGGTTACAACATCAAAATCTTTAGGTTGTTGACCTAACAATACATCGCGAATGCAACCACCAACTAAGTAAGCATCATAGCCACCATCTTTTAGGCGGTAGAGTACTTTGATTGCATTTGGGCTAAATTGTTTGCGAGAAATACCATGCTCACCTCTAGGGATCACTAACGGCTCACTGCTGATTGCGACATTTTCGTTATTGGCACTTGGGCCGATAATTTGTCGACAAAATTGAAAAAGCTTGGAAATAATAGTCTGTCTCCTAGAGAAGCGGTTGATTGGCTCGCCATTGCAATCAAAATCACAGCAAGTATTCACTTAAAGCGTCATTCTTACCATTTAATGTAATTAGCATATATTTAGGCGGCTATCATATACCAGCAAGGTAAAAAAATTAAGTTGCAGCGCTGAAATTAAGCCATTTTTAACGATTTTATTTGAATTAATTCCACGTAATACGTAAAGGGAGGTTAAATCTGTATTTCGCGCTTAGCAGGAACAAGGCTTAAGTTAAAATGCGTCACGGCCCAAGCGAGTAATTGTTCGCAGGTTAAATCCATTAGTTGCTCATGTATTGGCAAGCCTAAAAATTTAAATACAGCTATTAAAGTTGGTTTTGGATTTTGTTTGCAAATTGCAGGGGCGTAATTTTGCTTAGACAGTTTAAACCCTGGTTTTGCTACTGCCAAAGGCAAATGAGCAAATTCCGGAATAGCGCAATTTAGTTGTTTAAATAAGCTAATTTGACGCGCAGTCGGCTCGATCAAATCAGCGCCTCGTACAATTCGGTTGATCCCTTGCTCAATGTCATCAACCACCACCACGAGTTGATAGGCAAATAAACCGTCACTACGTTTTATTATGTAATCTTCATGAGCGAGGGCTGAGTCAACGTCAATATGCCCTTGAATAAGGTCTTTATAATTAACGGTTGCATGGCATTGAGTTAAACGTAGGGCATGACCTTGCTCACTTAGTTGGCTGTGTTTACATTGCCCTTGATAAATACCGCCGAGGGCTTTTATTTGCTTACGAGAGCATTGGCAGGCATAAATAAGCTGTTGTTGTGACAGAGAGTGAACGGCATCTTGGTAAATAGTAAGACGCTGTGTTTGATACACAACGTTTTCATCCCAATTGAGGTTGTAGGCTTCTAAGGTATTTAGGATATCGGTGGCGGCGCCTTTTACAACGCGAGTGGTGTCTATATCTTCAATGCGAACTAACCACTTTCCTTGGTTAGCTTTTGCATCAAGGTAGCTACCTACAGCCGCCACAAGTGAGCCAAAATGTAACGGTCCTGAAGGAGACGGTGCAAATCGGCCGCGATAGTTAGATACTTGCGCAGTAACGGCTGTAGAAGACATGGCTATAATTAATTAGCCGCGTCCAGATTGCTTTTCTTTAATTTCAGCAAGTGTTTTACAATCTACACATAAATCAGCAGTAGGGCGCGCTTCTAAGCGGCGAATGCCAATTTCAATACCACAAGATTCACAAAAGCCAAATTCGTCTTCTTTAATTAATATAATTGTTTTTTCAATTTTTTTAATTAATTTGCGCTCGCGGTCACGCGTTCGAAGCTCTAATGAGAACTCTTCTTCTTGTGCTGCGCGGTCAACGGGATCAGGAAAGTTAGCAGCTTCATCTTGCATGTGTGATTTGGTACGATCAACTTCGTTACGTAAATCATTACGCCAAGTTTCTAAAATTGTTTTAAAATGAGCACGTTGTGCATCATTCATGTACTCTTCACCCGGTTTTTCTTGGTATGGTTCTAAACCGGCTTGAGCCAATAAACCATGTCTTTTTTGGTCTGGCATAACTCTCTCCTAAATCCTTAATTTAATGCCTCAGCATTAGCCGGCGGTATAAATAACAGAAACTCATACCCTAGGCAAATTTATTTTTAAATAATCGAATTAGCTTAACCCTGTTTGGTGATATAAAAGTAGTAAAAGTATTGTATATACTTTTTATCACAGTATTGGTTTATAAACTGGCGTAGTTATATGGGCAATAACAATAAAAACAACTTATTTTTACTTTTTGGTTAAGTATTTTTTGGGCGTGGCGAAATACCAACGTTTAAATGCGCTCTTTTTACTCAACAAATGCTACTTTCTCAACCAAAGTTACTTCACTGGCAGAAATACGGGCTTTATAAGCTAATACTTCTACGCCTTGCTCAATCGCTTCGCTAAGTAATTGTGCATAAGTTGAATCAATATGCGCCGCGGCACTCACTTGTGTGATCCCTTGATGTAGCACCGCAAATAGTAATACCGCACGATGCCCTTGTTTTACCATTTCGATTAATTCACGAATATGCTTTTGCCCACGAACTGTTTGCGCGTCAGGGAAGTAACCTTGCCCGCTTTGTGGATGCTCTTCACTTAGGAGCGTGACTGATTTAACTTCAACATAGCAATTGGCTTTACTGCTGTGGGTAAGTAAAAAGTCGATGCGGCTGTTTTCACTGCCATATTTTACTTCACTTCGAACTTGCCGATAGCCTGTCAGCTCTTTAATCACTTCAGCGTTAATCGCTTCTTCAACTACTTTATTGGCAACAGCTGTATTTACACAAATAAGTTGTGATAAGTTATTTTGCGTCAGCTCTAATGACTGTGGGTACTTTCGTTTGGTGTTACTGCTGGTGGAATAAAAGGCATTAAAACCGGCATCGGCGCAGCCCGTCATTTTACCTGTATTAGCACAGTGAGCGGTAAAAGTGCTGCCATCACTGAGCTCTAAATCAGCTAAAAAGCGTTTGTAACGTTTTAATAACGTAGCAGATTGTAATGGCGGGGTGTACTTCATTAATGACTTCCTTATATAACCAGGGTTCAGGTTAAGTAAAATAAGACTTTACGGGCTATTTGAGGTTATTTACCGCAAGCAGTTGGGAACTTAAGCGCGCTATAGTAAACTCAACCACACATTTAAGTGCAAGGATATTCTAACATGAGTGAAAAATTTGTTGTTCAATTAAGCGAGCAATCGGCACCAGGACACTGGGGCGAAAGTGCGTCACTATCTTTTAACGAACACGGCGCAACGGTTCATTTATCTGAGCAAGAAACATTAAAAAACGTGCAAAAAGCAGGTCGTACTATTGCCAGCCAAGGCATTAAAAGTGTTGTGCTTGAAGGCGATGTTTGGTGTACAGAGAGCCAATGGGCATTTTACCAAGGATTTGTATCACCAAAAGTACTGAACGGTGTTGAGTTTGTTGATAATGCACAATCTGATTTAAAAGAACTTGCTGATTTAAAAGCTTCAGCAACGTGGGCACGTGAAATGGTTAACGGCACCGCCGATGACATTTACCCAGAGAGCCTAGCAGAAAAAGCGGCTGAATTTATTCAATCACTGGCACCAGAACATGTTAGCTACCAAATAATAAAAGGCGATGCGCTATTAGAGCAGCAATGGATTGGTATTCATGCTGTAGGTCGTGGTAGTGAACGCCCACCAGTGTTACTTGAGCTTGATTACAATCCGACTGGCGATGATAACGCACCAGTAAGCGCTGCACTTGTAGGTAAAGGTATTACGTTTGACTCAGGTGGTTACTCAATTAAGTCTAGCGAAGGCATGTTAGGCATGAAATGCGACATGGGCGGAGCGGCAACAGTTACCGCAGGTTTAGCATTGGCCATTAACCGTGGCGTAGAAAAGCGTATTAAGCTGTTTTTATGTTGTGCAGAGAACTTAATTTCCGGTCATGCATACAAACTAGGTGACATTCTTACCTACAAAAATGGCACAAGCGTTGAAATTGTAAACACGGATGCTGAAGGTCGTTTAGTATTAGCTGATGGCCTAATGGCGGCAGGTGAGACAGGTGCACCACTTATTATTGATGCAGCAACATTGACGGGCGCAGCCCTTGTTGCCGTTGGTCAAGAATACAACGCGTTATTTGGCCTTGATAAAGAGCTAGTGCGTGAAGTAGAAGACTTTGCATCACAAGAAATGGAAGCCGCTTGGCCATTACCGCTTGAAAAGTGGCATCAACAAAACTGCCCATCACCGTATGCAGATACAGCAAACAGCCGTGCACAAAAAGGCGGTGGTTATGGTGGTGCTTCAAATGCAGCAGGTTTCTTATCTCGCTTTGTGCCAAACGATGGCAAAGGTTGGGTACACATTGATTTAGCGGCTGCATTTAATATGGGTGGTGGCACTAGTCAGTGGGCTTCAGGTGCAACTACCCAAGGTATGCGTACAGTAGCGCGCACCTTGCTTGAAAAGGCCTAATCAATTCAGATTAAGCAATTAGTAAAAAATAGGTACCTTAAGGTGCCTATTTTTTTATCCGCCATACAAGCAATTTTGTTTTATTTACGGTAAAATCCTTCGCCAATACGTGTTTGAGCATCTATTTTATTTAAACCTCGCTCAAATATTATACATACCACTGGGATCCTTACTATGTCAGAAAAGTGCTATATCACGGCTCAACAATTACTTGAAGATTCATTCCGCGTAGCGGCACAAGTGTATAAAGATGGCTTTCGTCCAGATTTTATTATTGGTATATGGCGCGGTGGTGCTCCAATCGGGATCGCAGTTCAAGAATATTATGATTACAAAGGCATAGAGACCGATCATATTGCGGTGCGTACGTCGTCTTATTACGGTATTGGCAAGCAATCAAAAGAAATCAAAGTACATGGTTTACACTACATTGTTGAAAACGCGAATGCGGGTGATTCATTATTGATTGTGGATGATGTGTTTGACTCAGGTCGAAGTATTGTGGCGCTAAAAGAGAAGCTTTCTGAACTAATGCGCTTAAACTTACCGAGTGATATTCGTATTGCTTGTCCATACTACAAGCCAAAAAACTCAAAAGTAGATACAGTGCCAGATTACTACATTCATGAGTCTGAAGAATGGTTAGTATTCCCGCATGAATTATCAGGGTTAACGCCGGATGAAATTATTGAAGGCAAATCTGATCTAGCTAAAATTCACGATATTTTACTTGAAAAATAAACGTGATTTTGCTCAATAAAAAAGGCCTTAATGGCCTTTTTTATTGTCTTTAAAGCTGTGCAAAGCTATCTACATAGTCACTGAGTTTAGGAATATCGACAGCTTGCAGCCCTTGAGTGCTTCGTTGCACTAGGTTTTTTTCTACTAACTCACTCACTACCCGTCGGTATGCACGTTCAGTGGTTGCAAAGCGCTCTGCTTCTGCATTTACCGTAGGATAAGCACGCAATAAAGTGGGGTTGTTATTCTCCGCACGCAATAAACAGTCTTTAGCAATGTTGTAGCTTAAGGGAAGTAACAGTTTATCTAAGTTAATCTTTTGATTTTCTTGAAACTTAGCTGCAATGGTTTGCGCTGTGTATAGGCTCAGTTCTGGTTTATCGAGCAATAATGAGCGCCAATGCTTTAGCTCAATAAGATTATACGTGACATCACTGAAGCAAGTTACTGTGTAAATACACGGGTTATTATTCAGTGCTTCAATTTCGCCAATCAAGGTGTTGTTACAGTCGAGCTGGCCAAGTAGTAGGCGTCGGCCATTTCCTACATCGTAACTAAACGATACAGTACCACTTCGCACCAATACCAGCTTGGTGAGTGGTTGGTCTTGCTGTATTAATATTTCTTTTTTTGATTGCTGATAACTACTGCCGGCAAATGTCAGCAGCTGTTCAACAAGGTAACTGGAAAAATGGTATTGAAACATCAATCATGCTCTTCGGACAATTGTCCTATTTATTACACCTTAATGACGATAGCATTAAGATTAAGAATTTACGCTAACTTACCCACGCCGTTATTTAATGGCGTTAAATGACCTTCATTCTACCGTGTAATGATTAAAAAATTGTGGGTAAAACCAGTATATTTTAAGGTTTTATTGGTAAGTTAGCTTTTTTATTTAAACTACTAAGCAGCAGTTTTTAATAATGTACTAAAATTTAGCTAGTAATATTAACCTAAAGCCTAGGAGAGAACAATTGAGTTGGGAATATTTAGGTTATTTAGCATCCGTTTTACTAGTTATTTCTTTGACCATGACCGATGTAACCAAACTGCGTTGGTTTAATTTATTGGGCTGTATTGCGTTTACTTTTTACGGTACAGCAATCGGTTCTGTACCGGTGGCATTTACTAATGGCTTGTTAGCTCTGGTCAATATATATCACATTATTAAGTTATATCGTCAGTCTAGGGCTGATACAAAAAAGGGTTAACTTTTAAGTTAACCCTTTTTTGTTTTTACTCAGGCTTTGTTGAATCTTTTTGGTAACGTAATTTACCTGCTATCCACGTTTGCAATACCTGAGTTTTATAAAGCTGCTCAATAGGCACTTTAAAGTAGTCTTGATCAACCAATATAAAGTCAGCCCATTTACCTTGCTCTAAACTACCTACTTTAAACTCTTGATGCGCTGCATACGCGCCGCCAAGGGTAAACGCACGTAATGCATCTTCTCTGCTCAATACCTCACTGGCGCGCCAACCGTTTTCAGGCAGTTGATTATGATCCATGCGCGTTATCGCAGAATATAAACCATCAAATGGGTTCGCTAGTTCGACAGGGTAATCAGACCCCGCCGCAATCGTTGAACCTTGGTCTAAAAATGTTTGCCAAGCATAAGCGCCTTGTAATTGTTTGTCGGTTAAACGCTGCTCAGCCATATGCATGTCTGATGTGGCATGCACAGGTTGCATAGATGGAATTATTTTCAGGGTTTTAAAGCGCGGGATATCCTCTGGCGAGACTATTTGTGCATGCTCCATACGATTGCGCAGTAGTATGCCACCGGTTTGTTTAAATACATTTTGATAGGCATCTAGCACAATTTTATTTGCTCTATCGCCAATTGCATGTGTGTTAGCGCTAAAACCATTTTTAAAAGTCAGGGTAAATAATTGCTCTAGCTTTTGTTGGGTTTCAAGCATAAGGCCAAAATGGTTGGCTCTATCAGCGTATTCTTCAATAAGTGCAGCACCACGTGACCCTAATGCCCCATCAGCATAAATTTTTACACTGCGGATAGATAAAAAGTCCTGCGCATCTTGATAACGACCGGCTTTAAGCATCATGTTTAAATCTGGGCTTGCTGCACTTAACATCGCTACAATTCTAAGCGGTAATGTGCCTAACTCGGTGCGTTGTTTGTAAACTTGCCATGTGGTTTTATCAATACCTGCATCATGAGTTGAGGTAATGCCTAGGCTTAGTAAGTGTTTACCTGCGGCATCTAATGCATTACTGACCGATTGTGCAGACGTTACAGGCATATGTTGAGTAATTAAGGTTTCTGCTTTATCAATAAAAATGCCGGTAGGTTTACCAAACTCACCTTTTATAATTTCTCCGCCAGCTGGGGCTGGTGTGTCAGCGTTAATATTGGCAAGTTCTAATGCTTTTGAGTTAACCCAAATGGCGTGACCATCTACTCGCGATAAAATAACAGGGCGATCGTTAACGACTTTGTCTAAGTCAGTGGCCGTAGGAAAGCGAGTATTTGACCATAGCTCTTGGTTCCAGCCTCGACCAATGATCCAACCTTCTTTACCTTTGGCAAATTCCTTGAGTTTAGCGGTTACTTCATCTACCGACTTTGCACCGCGCACATCAAGTTGCGACAAATTATTACCTAGCCCGATGACATGTCCATGCGCATCAATGAGTCCTGGGAGTAGAGTTTTGCCTTTCGCGTCAATTAGGGTTGCACCAGGAAAGCTATTTTTCAAGCTGTCTGGACCTGTTTTAACTACTTTACCATCTTTTATGACCAAGGTCGTAAACGTGTTTACTTCGCCATGGCGCATTTTTCCTTTATACAAAGGTGAGTAGCCATTAGCATTATAAATGACTTGAGTTTGTGCTATTGCCACGCTAGTGACGGCACAAAGGCTTGCTAGCAATATCGGTTTTATTAGTTTTTTCAGTTGCATAAGAGGCATGTTGTTATTTTTTGTACTATCACATTAGCAAACTCAAATTTAGAATACCAATATAGCGATTTTTTATTGATGTAATAGCGTACCTATAGTAGGTTAAACAGTGACCGTTTAAAAAATTAAAAATTTAAACTTAACTTTCAAGCATAAGGAAACGCTATGAAACCACTTTACCTCACAATTCCGTTAACATTACTTCTCTGCGCATGTAGTGCAACATCACCTGAGAATAAGGGTGTTGAAAAAATAGACTATATTGATTTGTCAAGCGCAGAACTTCGTGATTCGGGAAAAGATTACTGGAATATTTTTAAAAGAGTGGAGCCTTTATACCCCATTGAAGCTGCTAAAAAAGGGCTTGCAGGGTGTGTTGAGCTCGTAACTATGATTAATCAGGAAGGAAAGGCGCAAGGCTATAAAATACTTTCTTCATACCCTCAAAAGCTATTTGATAAAGCAGCCGCAAAATCCCTCAATTTATGGAAATGGCTTCCGGCTGAAAATAATAAAAATAAACAACCCATTCTTACGCACATTAGAATGGATTTTATGCTTGAATCTAAAGACGTTAGTAAAAAATATTTGAAAAACTGCCCCCCCACCGAAGAAAAATTTTTGGTAAAAGGAAAAGTATATAAACGTACTTTATAATATATTTTCTTTATTTACTGGCGTACAAGGTGTATTCACTTAGTGACAATTGTGCGTCTTTATCACGGTCATAACTACCAAAACGTGACCATAAAGCTGGATCACTGGCAGCTTCAGAACGAGTCAAAAAGCCATCTTGGTTGCGGTCAAGTTTTTCAAACTTTTCGGCAATATAACTGCTTGTTGCAAAACTCATACAGCTAAAAACAGTCAGTGTTAGTAAAATAATATTATGAAAAGGCTTCATATAAATGCTCAGTACAGGTTAGTGGTTAAGTAGTTTTTAAACTCAGTTAAAGAAATTCTGTTATCTTGATTTTCATCCCAATTTGAAAATGAGTTTAATAGCTGAGGCTGAGCAGCAAGCTCGCTATGGGTTAAATATCCATCATTATTTTTGTCCAAGTGGTCAAAGCGTTGCTTTACATCAAGTGCGAATGCACTTTGGCTGATAAAAAGTAAAGCACCAATAAAGGGAAGCAGTATTCTCATAGTTGGCGTTCCAAGGTGTATTTTAATTGCTGGCAGTATTGAAAGAAAGCACTTGCCATAATTTAACTCCCAACATTAAATCCGTTTACACACTCCCTCAGGGATTATGGCAAATGCTTTTAACTCTATAATATAAAACTTAACTTGAATCTAAACTTAAGGTTTAAAGTTTTCGAACTCTTTTTTAGAAATCATCTCGTTATTGTCTTTGTCTAAATCAGTAAACTGCTTAAGCAGCTGCTTATCTTGTTTGGCCTCAGTGAGCGATATTTGGCCGTCCATATTTTTATCTAAATGCATAAAACGTACATTTAACGACGATGCCAATGCCGTCGCGCTAATAGCTAAAAATAGTAGCGAAAAAGCACCAATTAATTGTTTCATAAATATACTCCTTTATTTTACAAACTGTTTAAATTCATCGAACGATAGTTGTCCGTCTTCATTCTTGTCTATTTGTGCAAAATTCTCATGCAGTAATGCATCTTCGCCTGCCTCTGCTTCGCTTAATGTACCGTTGCTGTCTTTATCTAGGCTGTAAAATGCTGTATTCACATCAAGCGCAAATATATGGCTACTCGTTAAACATAACGCTATTAAGGCAGTAGATTTTAAATAACCTTTAGTCATTCCTTGGCCTTTAAAAATTAATATTTATAAGCGTATTACAATTATAGTGCCAGCTTTAATTTTTATTAAAAATCAATGGTTTAATTTTTTAACTTGTTTTTAATGAGTAATATTTACCGACGGTTGTGTGTTTTATGCAACATTTTCTTAGTTAGAATTTTTTACTATTTTTAAATCAAGTGTTTAACTTGTCGCAATTATGCGACATTGCAACGTTTTTGCTCTCAAAAATGTATTTGGTTCAGCGAGTGTATAAGTTGAGCGCTTAATAATAGAGCGCTTAAAAGTAGTAAAGGATTAGTGTATGCCTGCAATCATGGCTGAAAAATATAAAGCATTGGTAAACTGGCGTCCTAATTTGATTGGCCAGTTTGTAATGAGTATGCTGTTGTCACTTTTGCCTTTGTCTATTGTGGTTATTGTATTTTTAAATGTATTAAATAAACAATTAGCGGTCACACAGCAAATTGTCAGTAATAACTATCAAGTAACCAAGTCGTTTAATGCACTTAAACAAGAGCTCAATAGTTTAGAAAGGGCAACAAGGCAAAACTGGGTTTTAAAAAGCGATTCACTCGATAAACTTATCGTGGATAAATGGCAGTCATCGCTGGACAATATAAATGAGCTTAAACAGCTTTCTAGCAGCCAACAAAGTACTCAACAATGGCAACGGTTAACAGATACGCTAAAAGCAGCGCATACCAAACTGGTGGTTGAAGCTCGTGAGCAAGCAGAGTTGTTTGTGCCAATTAGTGAAATACTGGCAGATCTAACAATGTGGTTGCGCGAAACCAATGAAGCCAAAATCACTCAAAACCAAATTAAACTGACAAATTTACAAGCCTCCTTTATAAACTGGTTAGTGGCACTTACGCCTTTAACCTTACTTGTTGGCGGTGGGTTTTTATGGCGGATAAGTGGCCGTTTAAAAGGTTTAACCTCCGTTATTGATAAATTAGGCCAAGGAGATTGGCAGCAAAAAATATCAGTGCAGGGATCAGCTGAACTCATTGAACTAGGTAACAAGTTGCAGTGGGTGCAAGCGCAATTGCATATGCTAGAGCAGCAAAAAGATACGTTTTTACGCCATGTTACTCACGAATTAAAAACGCCTTTGGCCTCTATGGTTGAGGGCACTGAGTTATTAGCCGATGAAATTGTTGGGCCAATTAATAATGAGCAAAAAGCAGTGCTTGGGTTAATCAGTCAATCTATGGTGAGATTACGCACTATGATAGACAGCTTGTTAAGCTATAACGCGATTCGAACTAGTAAAGATAATGTTAGTGAAGTGGAATTTAACCAGCTAATAAAAAAGGTAAGTAATCATTTTGAACATAGGTTAAATGCACGAGAGCAGTCGCTTATTTGGCACAATAGCTTACCGACAGTTGCACTTAATTTACCGAGAGAATTAATTGAAATGATTTTAATTCAGTTAATCTCTAATGGTTTAAAGTTTTCCCAATCAAATCAAGCAGTGTCGATTAGCTTAAGTTTAGAAAGTAATAGCTTAATTATACAGGTCGCTGATGAGGGCTGTGGTATTAAAGAGCATGAAAAAGAATATGTTTTTGGCGCTTTTTATCAAGGTAAACACAGTAAAGAGATTAGTCTTCAAGGCAGTGGTTTAGGCCTTACCATAGTAAAAGAGTCGGTTGAACAGTTACAGGGTAAGTTAACTATTGAGCATAATGAGCCGCAAGGCTGTCGATTTAACATTGTCATCCCCTATAAAAATAAAGGAGTTAAATAATATGTCTGCGCGTTTAATGGCTATTTTATGGCTAACCAGCAGTCTCGTTTTTTTATCTGGGTGTGAATTAACAAACACTCAAACACCAGCTAAACCTGAGCTAATAGCTCAAACTCAGCCCGATAATAAAAGCAACCAGCCCAATCCAAAGCCGCGGCCAAAACTAGATCTTATGTATCCGCCCGCAGCGCAAGTTATCGCATGGCATGCCCATCAGTGTGGTGGCTTTAAATTAACGCCTGACAATAAAACTTACCTAGGGGAGCAAGCACTTAAGGCATTTTTTAATACCGCATGCGTTAACCTTAGTCGCGACCCTGATACTGTTATGAGTCAATTGCTTAAGCTAGATCAGGCTTACTATTGGCCAGACGATATAAAACACTATTTATGGCTGCAAAAGCAGCAGGTATTAATGCAAATAAATGCAAAAAAACAACAACAAGCATTAAACGCTGAAATGCAAAAAACCTTATCGTCATTAGCTGCAATTGAAAAGCAACTTTTATTACGTGAAGAAACCAAGGAGCAGTAACTATGTCAGTCACACTTCCATCAAGCGCTAAAGTGTTACTCGTTGATGACGATGCCAGCTTACTGCAGTTACTGGCAATTCGAATTCAATCAAAAGGTTATGAAGTAACAACCTGTGATAGTGGCATGAATGCATTACAAATACTTAAAAGCCAAGTATTTGATGCGGTGATCACCGATTTAAGAATGGATGAAATGGATGGAATGGCACTGCACCGACAATTGCAAAGCCGCTACCCAGCACTACCTGTAATTATGATGACGGCTCATGGTTCAATTCCTGATGCGGTAGAGGCGACTAAGCAAGGTATTTTTGCCTTTATTACTAAGCCAGTTGATAAAGATGAGCTGTTCGATAGCTTAGCTAAAGCCATAGAAATACATGGGGTGAATAATGATGATATTACTCCGCAAAGCAATATTGTTACTCGCAGTGGCGCTATGCTGCATTTGCTAGAGCAAGTTAAATTACTAGGCCCTACTCAGGTAAATGTACTTATCTCTGGTGCTAGTGGTACGGGTAAGGAGCTGCTTGCACAGGCAATTCATCAGCACAGCCATGTTAGTGATGGCCCGTTTGTGGCTATTAACTGTGGTGCAGTCCCTGGAGAGTTATTAGAGTCGGAGTTATTTGGTCACAAAAAAGGCGCATTCACAGGAGCGGTAAAAGATCACCAAGGCCTGTTTCAGCAAGCACAAGGGGGGACCTTATTTCTAGATGAAATTGGTGATATGCCGCTAAATTTACAAGTTAAGTTATTACGCGTGCTGCAAGAAAAAACCATTCGCCCAGTCGGTTTTCAAGAAGAAATCCCCATTAATGTGCGAATTGTTTCAGCGACCCATAAAAACCTGCCTGAAGCTATTAGCAATCAAGAGTTTAGAGAAGATTTATATTATCGTTTAAACGTAGTAAACCTCAAACTTCCTCCGCTGCGAGAGCGCCGTGAAGATATTAGCTTATTAGCTAATTTTTTTAGCGCTAATATTGCAAAACGTATGGAGCAAAAAGAAAAACGTTTTGCAAACGATGCCATGCATGCATTGGTAAGGTATGATTGGCCTGGTAATATTCGTCAATTACAAAATGTGGTGGAGCAGGTGGTTGCCTTAACACCAAGTGACGTTATATCTGAACATTTAGTGCTTAGTGCGTTAAATAGCAATGAAAATAACGTTGAGCCACTTTCGCTTAACGACGCTAAAAAAGAGTTTGAGCGAGATTACGTTATCAATACCCTGAAAATGGCAGGGGGTAATGTGGCCGAAGGTGCCAAGCTTGCCAAGCGTAATCGTTCTGATTTTTATAAGCTGATTAAAAAGCATGAAATTGACGTAGATAGCTTAATGTAATTTTTAAAAAAGGAAGTGAGCATGCAGTTATTTATGGTGTATTTAGGTGGGCGTATTCAAGGTTGCCACATAGAAATGCATGACGTACGTTTTGTGGTAGGTCAAAACATTGAGCAAACTTATAGCAAGCTTAAAAGTCAGTGGGTAGGCGACAAAAATAGCGTACACATGGATAGCTACATGGCGGTTAATCACATTGATGGTTATAAAGTCGAGGTAGTTGATAGTTATGTAGAGCAAAATAAGCAGCTTTATTTTGTTAACTTAGGTGCTTACAGAAGCGACTCATTAGCAGAGCAACACGACTTTGCTTTGTATGTTGCCAGCAGTAGTGAAGAAGCAAAACAGCGCGCTAAAAATGATTTACTCGCAGGGCTTAGCCATCTACATAAAGATGATTTACATGACGTTGATGATTGCTTTGCTATCGACTTACTCGATAGCCAGCTTAATATTAAACTAACCCCAAGTGGTCAAGCACAAACAATTAAACCTGACTGGTTTGGTTATCATGTATTATAATAAATGAGGATTTATTAAGTTTATTAGGATGTTGTGTGAAAAAGTATGCGTTTATACTTTTGCTAGTTGGCTTAAGTGGCTGTAAATCACTGTCGGGTTTACCGCCCGTTGTTGATTTAAATAAACTGGTAAAGCAAGTAAAAAACGATCCTACTGACGTAGTTGCAATTCACAAGCAAGCACAAAAAACACACCGTTCTATTAAGGCACAGGTTGGTAGCGTAAAACAGCTTTTAGCCGCATTAGAAAGCGTTGTTGGGCGCAAGTGGGGTAAACAAAACACTCAGCAACCTAGTGCCAAAAAATACGTAAAATACAGTAATGATTACCAAGCTCGTGCCATTATTGATTTTGAGCAAGGCACTGTAAAAGTAGAAACCATCGCGTTAAAAAATACAATAAGCTTGTTACAGCAGGCTATTGTTATGACCTTACTGACCTCTAGCGATCCCGATAAAACCGATATTTTTACCAGCGAAGCGCCCATTTTAGAAGGCGAGCCGTTTTTATACCAACAAGTGCTCGATCAAGATAAGTTACCCATAAAATATAGCTGGCGTGCTAATCGATTTGCGCGTTATTTAGTAAATAATAACTTAAAAAAGCAACGTCAATATGGGCACGTTATTTCGTCGGTTAGTTTTGATTTAGTCGAGCAAAATGCCCATTTAAGAAAACAAAAATACAGTGACTATGTGCTTGCGGCTGCAAAAAAATATCAAATATCAGCAGCCCTTATTTATGCCATTATTGAAACCGAAAGTAGCTTTAATCCACATGCGGTAAGTTCATCTAATGCCTATGGATTAATGCAAGTGATCCCGGCTACCGCAGGGCGCGATGTATACCAAAAAATAAAAAAAGTACCTGGGCAACCAACCAAAGCAGTATTGTTTAATCCAAAATATAATATTGATATTGGCAGCGCCTATTTAAGTATTTTAAAAAATAACTATCTAAACAAAATTAGTACCGACAAAAGTAAGCACTTTGCCATGATCTCGTCTTATAACGGCGGGGCGGGTAATGTTCTGCGCATATTTAATAAAAATAGAAGTGTGGCGTTTTCACAAATAAATCAGCTTACTGCAAGCCAGTTTTATAATATTCTCACCACTAAGCACTCACGTGCGGAATCAAGACGCTATTTATACAAAGTCACTAAAGCAGAAAAAAACTATCAGTAACTTATTTACTCATCATTTTCTTGTTGTTCACTTTTGGCTGCCATTTTAAAGGCTATTATTACTAAGCCAAACATAGCAAATGGAATTGCAGCTAACAAATACTCAACCAAATGGCTATCTTGAAAATTAGCCTGTAGCAAGAAATGCCCTGCAACACACATAATAATAACCACCAAAAGGATGGGCAGTAACATAAGTTCTTTTTTTGCTGAGTGGTTTTTCATTCGCTGTTAGGTATTAAAAAATAATGCGCTATTGTAATGAGCTTAATAAAGCTTGGCAAACAACACAGATTTTTTAATGACTATTAGGTATGATTAACATCAAAGAAAAGCTTAAAAGTAGTGGTTGGGAATAAAGTGCAACAGAGTTTAAAGCAAGTTTACCTAGTGGGTGGAGCAGTGCGAGATAAACTGCTAAACATACAATCAAAAGATAATGACTATGTTGTTATTGGTGAAACGCCAGAGACAATGGAAGCACTCGGATTTTTACCCATTGGCAGCGATTTTCCGGTTTACTTACACCCAAACACTAAAGAAGAATATGCACTAGGGCGCACTGAGCGTAAAAGTGGTAAAGGTTATACCGGCTTTGTGGTGGATGCCAGCCCAAACGTAACCCTTGAAGAAGATTTAGCACGCCGAGATTTAACCATTAACTCTATGGCGCTAGACGAAAACGGCACTATTATTGATCCATTTAATGGTCAAGCTGATTTAAAAAATAAAATACTGCGTCACACCACTCAAGCATTTGTAGAAGACCCTGTTCGGGTATTGCGTATTGCTCGCTTTTTAGCGCGTTATGGTAGCGACTGGTCTATTCATCCAAGTACTACTGCATTAATGCATGAGCTTAAAAATAAAGGCGAGTTGGAACATCTAGTACCAGAGCGAGTCTGGCTTGAAACAGAAAAAGCGCTTGGCGAAAAACACCCTGAGCTTTATTTCCAAGCATTAGATGGGTTAGGTATTTTTCCTGAAATAGAACAGATGAAAAACACCCCGCAGCCGGCAAATCATCATCCCGAGGGCGATGTGTTTGTCCATACTATGCTAGTGCTTAGACGAGCAGCCGATTTAGGCTTTAACCTAGAAACGCGGTTTGCCGCCTTAACCCATGATTTTGGTAAAGCACTAAGCTATAAAAAACGCGGTAATTTACGCGGCCATGAACGTGAAGGGGTTGCTGTAGTTGAGGCCTTTTGTGAACGTTTAAAAGTGCCTAATCGCTTTCGTGATATAGGCGTGCTTACCAGTGATAACCATACCCTTTGCCACACGCTTGAACAGTTAAGACCGCAAACTATTCATAAATTAATCGTCACTAATTTAAATGCGCTAGTGCATCCAGAGCGTTTTATTGCCTTTACTCAAGCCTGCCAGTGTGATGCACAAGGACGAGGCGAAACGTTGGTGGATAAGCCCTATCCACAAGCCGCTAAATTACGTGCTATTCACAATGAACTACAAAAAATGGATAAAAAACAGATAGTGCAAGACGCGCTTAAAAGCGGCAAAAAGGGCCCCGAAATAGGCGAAACGGTCAAACAGGCAGAAATAGACTGCATTAAAGCGTTTTTAAGCGATGAGCCAAGTACGGTAAGCTAATTAGTGAAGATTAAATTAAGTACCGAGATACGCCTTATACCTTAAGAAGTGGTACTTTTTGAAGGTCTTTTACCTGAGTGTTGTGGTTTAGTTGCTTCAGGCTCAGCGTTTTTATCTGATTTATATAAACTAAAAATAAAGTCGAGTTCTTCTCGTTCAAGTGATGGCAACACGGCAAATCCTACTGCTGAATGAGTTAATATAGCGCCAGAGTATGTGAACCCGACTTAATTAAAAGTGAATGATTACAATTAATTAAATCGCAGTTGCTCATACCTTTAAAGCAACGACAAAACAATCATTAAACTCCCAAAAAAAGAGTTGGATAACATTCAAAAGCTCATTGTTAGATTAATATCGTAGAATCTAATAAGCTATTTAAGGAAAATCTGTAGCTGTTTCTTACCATCCTTAAATGAGCTCGACATTTGTTGCGGTTTATTTAAGGATGGTAAGGGAGCAATATTTAAAGGCTTTTTTCTATTAAAAGCACCTAACTCATAGCTATTTACTGTTGTTGAGAGCATCTTCAAAGTCTGTAGAGCCAGGAAGATTATTTTAAAGTAAATATTTGCTCTACAGAAATAGCGAAATAAGCCGCTATTTTTAGTGCAATAACCACCGACGGTGTAAAACGCCCGGTTTCTACTGTACTAATAGTTTTTCTAGAAACGCCTATGGCATCCGCTAACTCTTGCTGAGATATTTTATGCTGTAATCGAAGTTTGTGAATATGATTATCTAAATCTTCATTCATAAAGCTCTTCCTTGCCAAGTTGCCACAAAATTAATGTGCCATGTGTAGATGCTGCTAGGCAAAGCAATACTTGAAGTGCATCTGTGGGGTTGAAAGGGGCTATTAATTCCACAAACCACTTACTGTCGCCACTATATGCGAGAAATGCTCCGCCAATTACCATAATGTGACATGTAGCGCGCAGGCTGAGCGAACTAACATAATCCACATACTCGTCGTTAAATTTATATGTCCAGAAACCTAGTTTTGATATGTGCTTAGCAAACTTCATGGATTTAGTACCTAACACAAGAAAATAGATAAAACTCGCAAATAAAGTTAAATCTACTAGCAAATATATAACTGAATCGGTTTTGCTGATTACTGTTGAAAGCAGCTCTGCTAACAAGAAAAACGCTAGAGCAATACTGGCTTTTCCAGTAATTGTTAAATATTGCTGTTCTTGTTCTGGTAGTACTGATATTGATTTTGCCATCTGTTGTATATCCCTTTTTAGTGACGACCAAATAATGTCGCGTTGTGTTTACTCCACTTAAGGTTTTCATGTGATACCTAAACACACCATATGTAACCTTCAGGTATCAATGATACCCAAAGGTTACATAAAGGCAACCTTTTTTTATTTTTTACTTGGATTAAGTGATTATTGATTCAGTATTAAACTAATTCAGCCAGTAAAAACGCAAACTCGATTTAATTTTTTGGCAAGCCAAATCAGCCTTTCTCATCTACCACACCAAAATATTCCTGCTCAAGCGAAGATATCATCTATTCTACTGGTATGCGTTTAAGGGGAGGTAGGTAAAGTACATATGGTAAGCTTTAAAGTGTACGGTCAGTCTTTGCTTTTTCATCTTTTGCACTATTTAATACCAAGTTAAGAGAGTACTTATTTTTATGGTAAGTTTTTGTATGGTGTATGGGTACTAAATCGTTTGATATCTATAGGGTATGTATTTGTAATTTTATACATTGGTCATATTTACTTAATTTTAAAAGTTATCAACTAGTACTGTCATTAAACTTTTGTAAAATAATGTGTTACGTTTTTATGCCCGTTTAACTCACTATTTTTCTGCTTTGCTCGTTGCTTTACTAATGTTTTTAATCGGTAGGTATTAGGCTCTTAGATTTAATTTAATCTTATTAGCCAGCCCCGCTAAATCAAGCTAAAACTAATTAAGACTAAAAAATCATTTAACTAATTTGCTAACGGTAAACTCACAGTAAATACCACCCCATTACCTTGCTCATTATTGTGCGCCGTTACTGTACCTTTGTGGTAATCACACACCAGTCTGACAATATAAAGCCCTAAACCTAAATGCGGTTGTTGCTGCATTTGTTGGCTGCGCACCGATACCATAGAATCAAAAATATGTTCAGTAAGTCCCTCAGGCAATAAGGTACCTGTATTACTTACCGTTAAGGTTGCTTTGTTTTCATTTTGCTTAAGGCTGACTTCAATTGCTGTGTTAGCTTCACTAAATTCCAAGGCATTATTAATTAGCTTATCGAGCAGTTGCGCTATAAATTCAGGGGCACCTTGCATCAATAGTGTGCTTTGGCAAATGTTGAGTGTAAATAACTGGTTAGGATAAGTAAGTTGGTAGCCCTGCATACAGCCACTAATTACTTTTTGTAAATCAAACTGCTCTGGCTCATTGCTTTGAATACTTTGCTCAAGGCGGGTTGCCTCGCTCATGGTGGTAATTATTTTTCCTAAGCGCTCAACTCCTTCGCTAGCACGTTCAAGGTATTTTTGACTCAGTTCACTTTGCTGCAAGCTTTGTAAGTTTTCAAGAGATGAACGGACAACCGCAACCGGTGTGCGCAGCTCGTGAGATAAGCGCGACGACATATTTTCTAAATAATCGGTATAGCCACCAAGTCGGCTCACTATATTTGAAAAGCTACGCGACAGGTCGCCAATTTCGTCATTGGCATCGCTGTAATTTATATGACCTGTTACTCGTCCTTGCGCATCAATGGCTTGCTCTGCTGTGTCTCGTAGTCGTCTAATACGGCTCGATATACGCGAAGCAAAAAAGAACAAAGTGACTGTGCCAATTAACATGACCGCTAAAATCACATTAAATAGTTTTTCCAGCGATTTATTACGCAGTGTACGCACGCCATTGGTGGTTTCTTCAGCTATAACTGCCCCAATCACCTTATCCTCAATCCAAATAGGATACGCAGCCGATAATATCACCGCTTTGTTATCGGGAGTGAGCCGCCACGACGAGGCCGGTTGACCTTTCAGTGCTTTGGCTAAATGAGCGCCTTGCATTGAAGCTACATCGTGTAAGGTATCTATAAATTCATCTTCAGGACGGGTTAAAATTTTATAATACAAAGGATGTAAATAGGCCTGTTCAAAGCGCTGCCACGCAGTTTTTGGCGCTTGATTTTTTAGCCCATCGGCCCATACGCCATCGGCATTTTGAATACTGCCCGATTGCGCTAATACACGGTGATGATTATCGACCACCCATATGCGACTGCCGCTGTGGCCCATGCCTTTTAATATACGGTTTATTTCAGGGGAGGGCACCAGTACCGAGCCTAAATCATTTGGGTTATTTAAGTTCGATGTAGACATAATACTAGGGGATTGTTTTGGTTGTTTACTATCAACATCAGCAATGGCAAATCCCAGTTTATTGCCAAGCATACTCAAAGGAAAGCGCAGCTCAAGGTTGTAACCTGTTTCAGTTTGTTTAAAGAAACCCTGAATTTTAGTAAAAGGCATTTTACTGTTGGCATCAAATGCGTTGACCCAGCCATCTTGGCGCGGAGCAATAATATAAGTATTAAATTGTCCATCAGGGTTTTTTAGGCCAATTTTTACATAGTCATTATTGGTAATGCTGAGGCTGTTTTTAGCACGGTAAATTACAGTGTCATCTGTGACTTTAAATACAGCATATAAGTAATTATCAAACTTACCTACCATGTGGCTAAATGATAAGTTGCTCAGTTGATGGTTATCATTGGCTGTTTGTAAGTAGCGTTTGTCATAAAGCCAAAATAGCGATTGGTAAGCGTCCCAGTCGTTGAGTTTGCCATCTAGTTGAATTGGACTCTTTAAATTATAAGCATAGAGATCGCGGCCTTTTACAACTTGATCTAAAAAGTTGGTTTGTTCGTCAAATAAAGCGGGGCGTTCGTGCAGGGCCGTTGCCAGTGCGCGTGTAGTACCTACTAGCGTTTTTTCTTGGCCTTGGCGTAAAAACTTTTCCATTTCCCATACGTACTCGTAGCCTAACCATGGCAACAAAAACAAAAAGCACGAAAGTAAAATAAATTTACTGCGTAGGCCAAATCTTAGCATGTGGGTTGCTCCCACCTGTAACCCATGCCATACACGGTATCAATGCAGTCAAACTGGCTATCGAGTGCTATAAACTTTTTGCGAATGCGTTTTACATGCGAGGTAATGGTGCTGTCATCTACATAAATTTTAGCATCGCTCATTAACTCATTACGGCTTTTAACGTGGCCAGGTCGTTGGGCGAGTGAATGCAGCATCCAAAACTCAGTTACGGTTAAATCAACCAATTGTTGCTGCCAAAGCACCTGCATGCGTTGCGTATCGAGTGTTAGTTGACCACGAGTTATTAATGCATTGGCATCGGCGGGTTGCTCTAATGCTTCCATTCGGCGAAATAGCGCACCAATACGCGCGGCTAAATGCGCTAAGCTAATATCTTTGGTTAAGTAGTCATCGGCGCCCATGCGCAGGCCGCATACGGTGTCTATTTCGCTGTCGCGAGCGGTTAAAAAAATAATTGGTAAGGTTTTAGAAAGTGAACGCAAAGTTTGGCACAGTAAAAAGCCGCCATCTATTTCATGGCCTAAGCCAATATCAACAATGGCTAAATCGGGGAGTGCTTCTTTAAAAGCTACTTCTGCTTGAGGGCGGTTTTCATAACCACTTACCTGATAGCCTTGAGCGCTTAGCATTTCTATGTAGTTTTCGCGAATGGCAGTTTCATCTTCAACGATAGCTATTTTTTTCATTTTTTAATTACTCATATTGACTTAGGCGCACTATAGCGAAGTTTTTGCGCTAAGTACGGTTAAAAACACAATTGCCATTTTTTTGCCACAATTGCTCAGCAGTTTGCCATTTTTACTCCCCTTTATTGCCACTTCATGGTGTTTTAATAAAGCTATTGAAATTACCAATACAACGCAAGTGCCAACCAATAGCTTGCCAACCATTATTAATAGTAAGGAATAGACCATGAAGAAAACATTAATCGCACTTACACTTGTTAGCACTTTTTGTACGCCAGTATTTGCTGCGGATACCCCATCAAAAGAAGCAAAAAAAGAAACAATTGTTGGCCTGAGCACCGGTGCAATTATTGGTGGTGTTGTTGGTGGGCCAATCGGCGCGTTTGTAGGCGCATTTGCTGGTGGTTTGATTGGCGATGCCAAGGTAGCTGAGCAAACCATTGTTGAGCAGCAGCAAGCTTTAACTGTAATGACAGAGAAAACCAACGACTACCAGCACGTACTTAATCATAACAGTCACCTAGAGGCGCAACTTGAACTACTGGCGCAACAAAATGAGCAATTAACGCAATCGCAGCTTAATAATTTATTGGCGATGACAGTGCAATTTAAAACAGGCTCTAGCGCTATTGCTCCACATTTTGCCAAGCAGCTTGATCAATTAGTTGCGTTATTAAAAAGCCAACCGCAACTCGCGCTCGATTTAAGTGGCTTTGCCGATCAGCGCGGTGCAGAGCAAGCGAACTTATTACTTTCAAAAGCCAGAGTAAACGCCGTACAAAGTTACTTAATTAAACAGGGAGTTAGCCATACACGTTTAAGCACACAAGCATTTGGCGAGCAACAAAGCATAGCAAACAGTAACACCCTTGAAGATAACTTTTTTGACAGACGCGTTACCCTGACTACCCGTGCGCTTAATCAAACGACTGATCAAACAGCAAGCAATTAATCGCAAGGCGTTCGATGGAGTGATTTATGTTGAGTAAACCCACCAAAGTGCTTACCAAGGTAAGCCTTTTTATTTTTATTATCATCGTGCTTTTGGTCAGCTTTAAAAGCCATGCACAGTCGCCAAAACTATCCTTGTTTGATAGCCAAGGAGTGGCAGTAAATCCTGGGGTTATTTTAAAAAGCGATGCAAAAATGACCCTAACAGGGCTAATTAATCATGTTGTAGTAACGCAGCACTACATAAATGAAAACCCTTTTGCCGTGAATGCACGTTATGTTTTTCCTCTACCCGATGAAAGCGCCGTGCAAGCAATGACCATGCGTATTGGTGAGCGAGTTATCAAAGGTAAAATAGCAAAAAAACACCAAGCTGAAAAACAGTACCAAGCTGCCAAAAAAGCAGGCAAACAAGCTTCATTGCTGCGACAGCAGCGTGCAAATATGTTTATTACAAATGTGGCAAATGTAGGGCCAGGAGAAGAAATAGTTATTACGCTTGAGTATCAAGAGATTATTGATTACCAACACGGAACCTTTGCGATTCATTTTCCAACCACAATTACGCCACGCTATCATGCAATAACAGGAGAAGTTAACGATGAGCAAGGTAAGGATGCGGTAAAAAGCACTAATACACCTTCGTTCACTCCACAGGGGTGGTTAAGCCCTGTTTACACAAAACAAACCAATGAGGCGGCAAATGCCAGCGATTTAAGCTTAACAATTAACATGGATATAGGCTTAGAATTGGTTGATATAAACGCTAAGTACCATCAAGTTAATATTGAAAACCCTGCATTTGGGCAATACAGCATTGTGCTAAAACCACAGCAAGCCATAAATAAAGACTTTGTACTTGAGTTTAAGCCACTACAAATAGCGCAAGCGCAAGCTGCACTTTTTACTCAGCAAGCACAAAATGGTGAGCAGTATGCGTTAGCAATGCTAATGCCGCCAAGCGATAGTTTTACTCAATCTCAGCGTTTACCGCGTGAAATGGTGTTTGTAGTTGATACCTCGGGATCTATGCATGGGCAGTCTATTGAACAAGCTAAAAAAGCGCTGTTTTACGCATTATCATTATTAGATAGTGATGATAGCTTCAATATTGTCAGTTTTAATAATGAGGTTGCAGCCATGAGTGAGACCCCATTAATTGCCAGTGACTTCAATTTACGTCGCGCAGAGCGTTTTATTTATAACTTACAAGCCGATGGCGGAACTGAAATAAAAGGCGCACTTGATGCGGTACTTGATGGTACGCAGTTTGAAGGGTTTGTACGCCAAGTTGTATTTTTAACCGATGGTAGCGTAAGTAACGAAGATCAGTTATTTAAACATATTGCGCATACTTTAGGTGATAGCCGTTTATTTACTGTGGGCATTGGTAGTGCGCCTAACCGTTATTTTATGCGTCGTGCCGCTGATATAGGCAAGGGAACTTACACCTTTATAAGCAGTGCTCATGATGTGCAGCCGAAAATGCAGCAGTTGTTTGATAAACTTGCTCACCCGGCGATGACTAATTTAGCGTTAACAAATACAAATGGAGACAGCTTAGATTTTTGGCCCTCACCTTTGCCTGACCTATATTTTGCTGAGCCTATTATGGTGGCTATTAAATTAGACACTACCGATGCAATTACTTTTACGGGGCAAACTGCGCATGGGGAGTTTAAGGTTAAGCTTAATCCGCAAGCAAGTTCAAAAGCCACAGGAATTGATAAGCTCTGGGCACGTCAAAAAATAAAGTCGTTATTGTTATACAACCAACAAAGTGTTGTAAAACAGCAAGTGCAGCAGCTCGCGCTTGAGCATCAATTACTTAGCCCATTTACTGCGTTTATTGCCATAGAAGAGACGACCATAAAAGAAGTTGCTAAACAAAGCACACAAGTGGCTAATACTATGCCACAAGGAATGAGTATGCGCTTGCCGCAAACTGATGGGCAAAGCAAAATACATATTGTGTTTGGAGCATTACTACTTCTAGGTGGTCTTTTGTTAGTAAGGCGCTGTAAATGAAAAAATGGCTAAGCATAGGTTTACTTGCCTTAGGTTTGAGCTTGTTTGGCCATGGTGTATACATGCAGGCAAAGGCATGGCTTGCACAAGTGTTAATAGAGCAAGCTTGGCAAACGACCCTTAAATCGCCTAATAAAAAAATTAAGCCGTGGTTTTATGCTGATAGTTACCCAGTGGCAAAAATAATATGGCCAAAGCATAATAAACGACTAACCGTGCTTGATGGTGCAAGTGGTAGAAATTTAGCGTTTGCGCCGAGCCACTTTTTACCAGCAGGGGATTTAGGTGGGGCTGATTTTGGTAATTCGCAAGGAGCACTTATTGCTGGCCACAACGATACCCACTTTGCGTTTTTAAAAAACGCTAAAGTGGGGGAACAATTTTCTCTACAACTTAAAAATGGCCAAGTGCAGCATTATTCAGTAACACATGTTGAGGTAATTAATCAGTACAACACCGATTTTTTGCAGCAATCAGGGTTGTATTTATTAACCTGTTACCCTTTTGATTCACTGGCCTCGGGTACCGATTTAAGGTGGTTAGTGTCGGCAGAAATATCCTCACCAGAAGTTGAGTTAGGAATATCGACCACTAGTTCTTGATGGCGTTGGCTAATCATTACGCCTATAAACACCACAAATATGCTGATCCACTGGCCAAGAGTTAGTACTTCGTTGAGGATAATGGCTGACAAAATTAAAGTGAAAATAGGGATTAAATTAGAGTAAGCCGCGGCGGTTAATACCGACACTTTACTAATCGCATAGTTGTACATGCCGTACCCACCCAAAGTAACACAAGAGCCTAAGTACAATATGCTCATTAGTGCGGTTAAATCGTGTTGGTTTTCACTGGGTAGGTCAATAAACAGTAAAAACGGAGCAAAAAACAAACTACCACTCACGCCTTGCAGAGCAATCAATGTGAGTGGGGAATAACGGTTAGCTAAATGTTTTATACACACGGTATAAAATGCCGCGCACACCATGGCCATTAATTCTAAAAAATTTCCCAGTAATGGGTTTGGGGCTTGGCTTGAACTCGGTGAGAGCAAGGTAAGTAAAATACTGCCGCCAATACACAGCGTAAAACCCACTACAATAGCTCTACTAATATGCTCTTTGAGCATGAAAAACGCTAAAAATGCCACAATAATGGGTAAACAAGAAACAATCACCCCCGCCTGAGACGCTGAGGTATATTCCATTGCGTGGCCTTCAAATAAAAAGTACAAGCAAGGCTCTGCCAGCGACATGCCTAATAAGTACTTCCAATCGCCTTTTAAATATTCAAAGCGAATTACGTAACGCCATAAACATAACGAAATCAGTAAAGTGGTGAGCATACGTAAAAATATCACCAAGGCAGGGTCATAAATCGCAATCGCGTATTTAAGTGCAATAAAGGAGCTACCCCACAAAAAGGTGGCAATAATTAAACATAAACTGGCAGGCATAAGGTGTAATTTAATCGGTTGAATATAGTGCGATCCTAGCATGCAGAGGGGGTGATTGAATATTTTTTACTTGTTCAAAAATACCGAACTGGTATAAATAAATTCATCATTTATTGCGCTAAGTAAAAAACATGCAAAGGGATCAGGTCGTAGTTGTAAAGCTAGGTACAAGCGTACTCACTGGCGGTACCGATAAGTTAGACAAAGCACATATGGTGGAACTTGTTCGCCAATGCAGTGAGCTAAAAAAGCAAGGTCATCACGTTATTTTAGTATCAAGCGGTGCGGTTGCCGCAGGTCGCGAACAGCTATTAAAACCCTGTGGGCGCACATTAATAGACAAACAAATGTTGGCCGCCATTGGACAGGGGCAGCTCATTCATATTTGGCAAAGCTTATTTGCGTTGTATGGTATTAACGTCGGGCAAATGCTACTAACGCGCGCGGATGTTGACGACAGAGAGCGCTATTTAAATGCACGCGATACCCTCAATGCCCTATTAAATTACGATGTAGTGCCGATCATTAATGAAAATGACGCAGTTGCTACTAGCGAAATAAAAGTAGGTGACAACGATAACTTGTCGGCATTGGTGGCTATTTTAGCCAATGCCGATAAATTGCTGCTACTGACCGACCAACAAGGGTTATTCACCAGCGATCCGCGCACCGACATTAACGCCACCTTGATTGACGAAGTTACTCATATTAATGATGAGTTACGCCAACTTGCGGGTGGCAGCGGTACGAACCTAGGCACAGGGGGTATGGCAACCAAATTACAGGCCGCAGATATTGCCAGAAGAGCTGGGGTTGAGGTGATTATTGCCAAAGGCGCTGATGAAAATGTGATTTTAAAATGCATGAGCGAGCAATTACCAGGCACCCGTTTTTTAAAACTTACCGCGCCTAAAGATGGTCGAAAAAAATGGTTATTGGCAGGGCCTAAAAGTAGTGGCCAAATTTTAATTGATGCCGGTGCGGTGCATGCATTGCAATCTAAGGGGGCTAGTTTACTTGCTAAAGGTATTACGCGTGCAATAGGTGAATTTGAACGTGGAGATTTAATTAACTTAATTGATGTAAACCAGCAAATTATTGCACGGGGGTTAACGCGCTTTAGCCATCTTGAAATCGATAAAATAAAAGGCGCACATTCTAATCAAATCAGCCAGTTACTTGATTACGATAGCGGCGTGGAAGTGCTACACAGAGATGATATGGTGGTGTTGTAATTAAGCACTTTTTTAACGATATAGCGCAACGTATAATCCGCTTATAGTGTTGCGCTTTTTTGTGTTAAAATCTTGCACCTTAAATTTGTTGTAAAGAGTATTGAAGATGAAATTAGTTCGCTGGGTTTTAGGTTGTATCATCTTATTTTTTAATTTTGTTTTTACGCCGCGTAGCAAAAAACGTGATCCGCAAGAGCAAACTAAGCTTGATCAGCAAACCGCACAATTTAAGCTCTATCAATTCAAAGCATGCCCTTTTTGTGTAAAAGTGCGCCGTTCAATTAAGCGTGAAGGCTTAAAAATTGAAACACGCGATGCAAAAAATGATGAGCAATACCGCCAAGAGCTATTAGAGCAAGGCGGAAAAGTTAAAGTACCTTGTTTACGTATTGAGCAAGATGGCCAAGTAAAATGGCTTTATGAATCAAACGATATTATTGCTTACTTAAACAAAGTAGCCGCTTAAAATATTTATTGGTATTTCATACCATCTCACTTATTAAAAGAGACATTACCATGACAATTCGTACCCGTGTTGCTCCGTCACCAACAGGTGACCCGCATCTTGGCACCGCTTACATTGCCTTATTTAACTACTGTTTTGCTAAACAGCAAGGCGGTGAATTTGTACTTCGTATTGAAGATACTGACCAAGTTCGCAGCACACCAGAATCTGAACAAGCCATCATGGATAGCTTACGCTGGTTAGGCCTTGAGTGGGATCATGGTCCTGATGTAGGTGGTGAATTTGGTCCATACCGTCAATCTGAGCGCAGTGATTTATATAAAAAATACGCTCATCAGTTAGTTGAAGACGGCAAAGCATTCTACTGTTTCGCAACCAGCGAAGAACTGGACCAAATGCGTGAAGAGCAAATGGCCGAAGGTCTGCGTCCTAAATACGATGGTCGTGGCTTAAACCATACAGAAGACGAAATTAAAGCAAACCTAGCTGCTGGTAAACCGTACGTTATACGTATGAAAATCCCAAGCGAAGGTACCTTTAAGTTTAACGATTACCTACGCGACGAAATTGAGATCCCGTGGGAAAACGTAGACATGCAAGTGCTATTAAAAGCGGATGGTTTTCCAACGTACTTTTTAGCTAACGTGGTGGATGATCACCATATGCAAATTAGCCACATTTTCCGTGGTGAAGAGTGGATAAACTCAGCACCTAAGCTATTAAAACTGTATGAAGATTTTGGTTGGGAAGCACCGGTACTAGGTCACTTACCATTATTGCGTAATCCAGATAAATCAAAACTGTCTAAGCGTAAAAACCCAACGTCTATTAATTACTACAAAGAAATGGGTTACTTACCAGAAGCGGTACTAAACTACTTAGGCCGTATGGGTTGGTCAATGCCTGATGAGCGTGAAAAGTTCACTCTTAATGAAATGATAGAGCATTTTGACATGAAGCGTGTATCGCTTGGTGGCCCAGTATTCGACGTAGACAAGTTAAGCTGGTTAAACGGTATGTGGATCCGCGAAAACTTAACTGATGCAGAGCTAATGCAGCGTTTTGTTGACTGGAAATTTAATGGCGACATGCTTGCTAAAGTATTACCGGAAGCTAAAACGCGTATAAATACGCTCTCTGACATGGTTGATTTAGCAGGGCACTTTGTAGGCGGTATCCCGACTTACGATCCAGCGCTATTAACAGCCGGTAAAGCTGACGAAGATGTTATTCGCCAAGCGCTGCAGTTTTTTGTATGGCAGCTAGAAGGCTTACGTAGCTTTGAAAAACCAGCTATTTTTGCAATTGCAAAAGAAGTCGCTACCTTCCATGAGCTTAAAATTAAAGACTTCTTAGAGCCTATATTTGTGGCTATTACCGGCAAAACATCATCTACCTCGGTATTAGATGCAATGGAAATTTTAGGATCAGATCTATCGCGTGCACGTTTACGTGTCGCGCTTGCCCATTTAGGTATTTCTAAAAAGCAGGCTAAAAAGATAGAACGCGCATACCGCGATTACCCAAGTGCGTAATCGCGTATACAGATTCAAAAGCCGCTTAATTTAAGCGGCTTTTTTGTGCCTGTAATTCTAAGATGGAGTTGCCAGCATAGGGTAAGTAAATAAGAAAAAGTGAAACACATTAACGAGCCAATGACATAAAATGGCCCATTCTAATCGGCTAGTTTTATAGTAAATATAGCCATAACCAAAACCTGCAACGGCCGCCACAAGCATATAATGAGTACCCGCTGAAAAGTGTGCTAGCGAAAATACACAAGTACTGATCACCGGTGCCAGTAATGCAAACCTGCCCGGGGTTATTAGTTTTGAAAGCTTAGTTTGTATTATTCCTCTAAATAATGCCTCTTCTGCAACGCAGGTAAAAAGTAGGTTGATGGCTATAAATAGCAACCAAAATTCAGGTACTTTTGGTGCAAATTCAACAAGGTTCAACGTTAAAGCAGTTATAAGCGCCGCTAAAATAGTGATAATTATGATTAAAGCAGGGTAGCCGATAGTTACTGGCTTTATCGTTTTGTTTTTTGCAAAAAAATAAGCGCTCAGCATTAAACCCGCTAATGCTTTATCGAAATTAGCATATAGGGTAAATGCAATTGCGTTACTGGTGACTTGTTCATTAACAACAATAGGCAGGTTATTAAAACCCGCAAACCAATGTAAGGCTAACCCGAGTGAGGCTGTTATAAATAAAGACGTTAGAACATTACGTTTTAACGCTGAGGTTGCCAATAGCGTAAAGTGAAACAATCCCACATAAACAGCTATAACAGCAACCGCGTTTAAATTTATATGTTGTTGATAATAGGCAGTAATAACACTTAGCAGCAATAAGTATTGCCATAATGGTTGGCGAAATACAGTGAGTTTACACTGTGGGAAAACACATAAAATAGCGGCAGCTAAAAAGTAAAAAGTCATTGGCAAATACAGCTTGTTGTTTGATAGAGGGAATGAGAGAAAACGAATTACATAGCGTTATAGTCTCAATTAGATAATTTTGAGCTATTAATAATTATAGGCTTGTCCGCTACAAATAACGGCTAAATCACAATTGTAGGGGGATACTGATTGGCACTGCTCTAGTGTAAATGCATTGCCACCTAAATAAAGCACATCGTTTTTAAGGGATTCTATAGCTTGTGATTTCAAACGGTTATAGCTAATTGAGGATGTTCGCGTATCATCTGATACATCGCAGCTTTCGCCTTTTATTCCACCAAGGGGGCTTGCACCTTTATCGAGAGCGTCTTGTACACTGTAAAACTGCTCTAGGCCACGTTTTTTAATGTGGCTTGAAACGTGTTCTGATAAAACGTCGTCGTCGATATTGGTTGTGTAAGTAACGTTATTACAGCCAGTTAAAAATGAAATCGCGCATATTAATAAAGAAAAATACTTCATTAGTTAATCCCTTAAACTCGTATTTGCCTAATTTACTTAGTAAATTAGCGAGTTGCAAATTATCATTTTTCGCCTTTATTAAACAGATTCGACCTCTCAAGATTTTTTTTCTGGTAGTATAGCTAGGTTATAAGCAGTTTAAGCAGTGAACACACTATGTTAAGTCCTTACTATCAGCAGCATGCTGATTATGTTTCAATTTCTCGTGAGCAAGGTTGTCGCTTTGCTAAATGTGTAGCCGACGACTACAACCCGCTTCATGATAAAGACGCTAAAAAGTTTTGCGCACCAGGAGACTTACTTTTTTCTCTAGTGTTAGACCGCTATGGCATTAGTGAGCGAATGGAGTTTACCTTTGCCGGTATGGTTGATGAAAATACCAAGCTAAATTTTCCAGAACAACCAGGAGAAGAGTTTGATGTAAACCATGGCGAAAAAGTAATTTTAAAGGTTAAACGCGACGGTAAAACCAGTAAATGCCCAACACTTACAAACAGTCTAATAAAAAATTATGTTGAGTTCTCAGGTGCTGCGTTCCCGCATGTAATTATTCCTTTAATGGGCAAGCAAGAGGTAATGATAAACCCTGCGCGCCCTATGATTATTTATGAATCAATGATAATTAATCTTAATAACATTGATATTAAATCACCGACCCTAGAGTTTGCAGAGCCAAGCTTTGAATACGCTGGTAAACGCGGCAAAATAACCTTGCGCTTTAATTTATTAGAAAACGGCGAAAAGGTGGGTTTTGGTGAAAAACACATGGTGGTATCGGGTATTCGTGAATACTGTCAAAGTACCGTAGATGATTTAATTGCATTTTATAATGAGCGTAAAGCCACATTAAAACCGGCTTAAATACTTCATTTTACTTAGGCGCTATTTAGCGCCTTTTTTATTACTTAAGCTCAGGTATAATAGCGTTCTTTGTTATTTTAAAGCCAAGCTTATGTCTGCCACATCGTTCTCATCACTAGCCCTAGACCCGTTACTATTAACTGCAATAGAGCAAAATAATTACACTACGCCTACCGCCATTCAGCACAAAACGATACCGCCAATTTTAGCGGGCAAAGACGTTATGGGCAGCGCTCAAACTGGTACTGGTAAAACAGCCGCTTTTGTTTTGCCGCTATTACATAAGCTTTTAAATTCCGCTAAAAAAGACGAACCAGGCATTGCCCGTGTGGTTATTTTAACGCCCACTAGGGAGCTTGCTCAGCAAGTATTTGCAAGCTTTGAAAAATACGCACAAGGTACAGATATAAAAGGTGCACTTGCCTATGGTGGCGCAAGCATTGGCCCACAAATCAAAGCACTTAAAACAGCGCAAGTAATAGTGGCAACGCCAGGGCGCTTACTTGATCATATAGTGAAGGGCAGTGTGGTGCTTTCAAGTGTTGATTCGTTAGTATTTGATGAAGCCGACCGTATGCTTGATATGGGTTTTATTGACGAAATTAAACGAATACTGCGTCACATCCCAGGCGATCGTCAAACCTTACTGTTTTCCGCCACCTTTGATGACAGTGTATTTGAGCTGAGTAAAAAATTGCTCAAAGACCCTGAGCTTATTGAAGTCGATAAGCGCAACTCTGCTGCTGTAGAGGTTGAACAAGTTATTTACGCAGTAGATGAAGACAGAAAGCGCGAACTGGTATCGCACATGATTGGCATGAAAAACTGGCGCCAAGTACTTATATTCACCCGCACAAAACAAATGGCCGATAAGCTTGCCAAAGAAATGTGTAAAGATGGTTTAAAAACCGAATCTATTCATGGTGATAAATCACAAGGTGCTCGCGACCGCGCATTACAAAACTTCAAAGAAGGCAGTACGCGTGTTTTAGTGGCCACCGATGTAGCGGCGCGCGGTTTAGACATACCGGCACTTAAATACGTAATTAACTTTGAATTGCCATACATAGCTGAAGATTATGTGCATCGTATTGGCCGTACAGGGCGTGCTGGCGAGCAAGGTTTAGCGATGTCATTAGTGAGCTTAGATGAGCAATGGCTGCTTGAAGAAATTGAAGTATTGCTTGATACCCGCTTAACACCACAATGGCTAGAAGGTTACGAGCCTGATTTAAACAAGCCCCCTAAAGATAACCGTAAAAACACCAACAAAGCGCGTAAAGATCGCGATAAAAAACGTATCACAGGGCAAAGAGCGCCAAATAGAAGACGTAAATAAAAGCTTAGGACTTCACCTAACAGGCAGCTAAGAGCGAGATATAGTCATTCAGGTGAGTTGTGATTAACTTAATAAGAATAAGAGGAAGCTTTCCTCTTTTTTACATGTTTATATGAGTTACAGAAAGCATAATATTTATAGCTGGCAATCACTTATACTATTTTCTATTAATGTAAGTTCACAAAACAAAGACGTTTTCGCGCTAAAATAGGGAAAGTGTCCTCTGATAAAGTTGTTATAAGTAAAACGGAGGTTCCGTGGGAAGCAAAATACCAAGTGCTAGATTAACTAATAATAAAATAGTAAATGTTGTATGTTATGAGAAAAACCCACAAGGAAAAATTAGTTGTGCAACTGTTGGATGTAATGCAGAACTTTCTTTTGTTAGTAGACATCCAAGAAAGTGTGCATCAAAAACAATAGAGATCCCACCTTGTTTTCGTTTAAAGCCTAGTGAGATTCATGCGAGTGGATGTAAGTACAACATTTCAGGGGCATTGAATATTATTGCTAAAAGCTCTCAATCAGAAGTATTTCAAGCGATATCGGATAAAAAATATGAGTTTAGGTTACATGTGCTAATCAAAGCACTTCGTGAACTATCAAGTATTGAAGTGGGTAAAAAGTCTGAGGGTTGGGGATCTGGTAATGAAAGTGACAAATCATATTCCAATAAAGGTAATCTAAGTAACTATTTACGTACCTTAAAGCAGATAATTGAATTGAGAGTTCTTTGTGAAAATAATAACGAACTCAAGTCTCTCATTGTTTTAAAGTTTAAAGGTAAGAAAATTCCATGGTCTAGATTTTTCTTCGATAATGAAAACTTAACTGACTTTATTAAGTACTATGGAGGAAAAAAATACACTCTTCCTCTTTCCATTTCGGGGCTCATTTATAAAATATCAGAACCAATGGCAACGTTTCCTTATCATGTTGTTGAATTACATTCTCCGTTTGTTGAGCCTGACAGCAAAGGAGTCGTCAAAAAAACTGTGGTACAAATAGTCGTGAAAAACCCAGAGGTTATCAAATCGCTAGTAATTGGAGATGAGTATGTTTTCTTTGGGCAATGGTCTGTAAATGTAAAAGAATCTAAGAATAAAATAGGCCCCAGAAACAACACGCTAGTGTATCAAAACATTAAAATGTATATAAGTAATACGGACCACTTTGTTTCGAGCTGATTACTTATAACAAGGCGCTTAAACTGAAAAGAAACAGTGGGTTATGTTTCGCTTCGCTACACATTACAACCCACAATTTTAGTCCGCTTAACGCGGCGTTAACGTCCGCTCATGGCACTTTGCCAAAATGAAGCTTTGATAAAGTCCTACAGTTTAAACCTGACAGATCAAGTTAGTACTTATTAAAATAAACGAAGCTAACTACTTGAACCGGCTTATTTTATGTAGCTTATCATTCTGCCCGAACCCCGAACCCCGCAATTAAGCTATCAGTTTCTCCGCAAGGTTGAGTTCCATAATCGCTTTTAATAAACGGTATAAGTTAATTGACGCGTCAATTTCTTCTTTACGGTTGGTTAAGCTTTCAATATTTAAGCCCAGCGGTACACCTAAGTGGGCACAGCTTTTTAAAATCGAGTCGAGGTTTTCGCGACAAATACGCACCGATTCGCTTAATGTATTTTCCGAATCAAGCATGCGCCATTTAGTTGCCTCTGGCACTGAGATGCCTAGCCACTGCATAAACTCTAAGGTTTTTTCACCACCACAAGGCGTAAAGGTTAATATAATCCGATTAGGTGTCAGGCCTTGTGCTTTGCATGTGCGCGCATAACTGGTTATTAAATCTATGGTTGCTTGTGCGTTGTAAACGGCTTGAGAGATAAAAAACTGGCACCCTTGTGCTGTTTTTTCTATTAAGCGTTGGTGCTCGTTGCGCTTATTGGCATGGCGTTCAGCAATGGTTACGCCACCTAAAAAGAAGTCTTCAGACTGCTCTGCCAGAGTTTTGTAGGCATTCGGTAAGCTTAGCTTTATATCACCCGCTGATGATGGGCTGCCCACTAACACCACGTTTTTTAAATCGTAGTCATTTTTAGTTTCATCTAACCACGCTTTAAACTCACTCACACCGCGCTGAGCTACACTTTTATAAGTAATTACATCAAGATCAGATAAGCCTCGTAAGAGTTGACTGTACTCGCGCGGATCAACTGTTTGCTTAAATGCAAATGGACGCGCTTGCTCTGTACGGCTGCTTTCATCTTGAATGTCATAAATAATCACACCGTCATATTCAATTTCGTGTAAACGGCCTAATAACTTTTCGGCAATGATTTTTAATTGCGCTTTATCAGTCCCAATTTTTGGCGGTGTTGTGCCAATTAGGTAAACACCTTGGTTGGTGTCCTGTATTTTTTCTTGAAGTGATAAAGCCATAATCCCCATTCCAGCTTAATTTGTGATGATGGATTTAATATAGCAGCCATTTAGACGTCTAGATAGATTTATTTATTGAATGTTTCTCAACTAACGTGAATTATTTTCATGATTAAACCAAGTTACCAGCAATAACTGACACAGTTGTTTACATAATTAATAGGCTTAGGGCTCTTATATTTAATTACTTTACGGCATACTTAGTTTGGTAAATGTTTTAAAAATTGCTCAATTTAAAAAGGGATAACAATGAAATTTAAATTATTGGCAACTAGCCTAGCGGTATCGCTGGCCTTAACCGGTTGTGCTATGCAGCAAAGTCAAAACACGCAAACAGCAGCTCAACAAGAACAAGTTAATAAAGCAGATGAGCGTGTTTTTTCACAAGATTATCTAATAGAAGAGCTAGATAACGGCCTACGTGTGATGGTAGTTAAAACCGATTACCCAGATGTAGTATCGCTACAAATACCTGTATCTGTTGGCTCGCGTAATGAAGTGGAAGCAGGTAAAACTGGTTTTGCTCACTTTTTTGAACACATGATGTTTAAAGGCTCTGAAAAGTTTCCGCAAGATGTGTATTCAGATATTTTAAAAAATTCAGGGGTTGATAACCGCGCCTACACAACTAACGATTACACTAACTACCACTTAAATTTTTCAAAACAACATCTTGATAAAGTACTTGAGATTGAAGCTGATATTTTTCAAAATTTAAGCTACACCGAAGAGCAATTTAGAACCGAAGCGCTAACGGTTAAAGGCGAGTACTTAAAAAATAACGCCAGTCCAATTCGTAAATTATTAAGTGCGGTACGCCAAGAAGCGTTCGAAAAACATACCTATAAACACACTACAATGGGCTTTTTTGAAGACATTGAAGCTATGCCAGATCAAATGGCCTACGGTAAAGAGTTTTTTGATAAGTTTTATAAGCCTGAATATGTATCGCTTGTGATTGTTGGTGATGTTGATCCAAAAGAGACCATGGCGATGGTTAAAAAACACTGGGGTAACTGGCAAAAAGGCGACTATGTTGCTGATATTCCAAAAGAGCCAACTCAACAAGCGCCAAAATATGTGCATGAGCAAAACGAAGGATTACCTGGCCATTGGTTACTTGTGTCGTATAAAGGGGCCGCATGGGAGCCACAGAAAAAAGACAGAGCCGCATTAGATTTACTCTCGCAGCTTTATTTTTCGAGCAATTCAGATATTTACCAAGAGCTGGTAGTAGAAAAACAAATCGCGAGTCAAATGTTTACCTATAACCCTGAAACTAAAGATCCAGGGTTACTGCATGTATTTGTAAAAGTTGAAAATGCCGATGATTTAGCCACAGTGCGTGATGCTATAAACCGTACGTATGCCAAAGCGCGTACCGAGTTGGTTGATAGCCAAAAACTCAGCGATTTAAAGTCTAATCTTAAATACAGCTTTATAAATGGTTTAGATTCGTCGCAAGCAATTGCCTCTACACTTGCCAGCTATATGCATTTTGAGCGCGATCCTGAGGTAATTAATCAGCTGTATAAATCGGCAGACAATATCACTAGCGAAGATATTAGAGCCGTTGCCAATAAGTATTTTGTTGATAATGCGCGCACCACAATTACTATGTCAGCACTTGATAAAGCCCCTGGTTTTGAACAAGAAAGCGATTTAGATGCCTTGGTAGCAAAATATCAGCAAGTACCGAGTAAGCCAATCTTTAAAGTGCTTGATAAAACTAATAGCTCGCCGTTAATCGATATTAACTTATTATTTAATACCGGTGCCGCTGCCGATCCGCAGGGTAAAAAAGGCGTAGCGGCTTTAACTGCCGCAATGCTGGCGCAAGGTGGCTCAACCTCAATGAGTTACAAAGATATTAAAAAGGCAATGTACCCGCTGGCAGGTAGTTTTGGTTATCAAATAGATAAAGAAATGCTGTCGTTCCAAGGGCGTATTCATAAAGATAATGCTGCTCAGTGGTATGCCTTAGTGAGTGAGCAGCTATTAAGCCCAGGCTTTAGAGAAGATGACTTTAAGCGTCTGAAAAAAGAAATGATCGATGGCATTAAATCAGGTTTAAAAGCCTCTAACGACGAAGAGTTGGGTAAAGAAGTGCTCTACAGTGTGCTTTATAAAGGCCACCCTTATGAAAGCTATAACTACGGTGATTTATCTGATTTAGAAGCGCTTACTCTTGATGATGTTAAAGCGTTTTATAATACTGAACTTACACAAGCTAAACTTACTGTGGGTTTAATTGGTGCCGTGCCTGAAAAACTCAAAACACAAATGTTATCTGACTTAGCGACACTTCCAAAAGGCGAACAAAGCCGCTTAACAATCCCTGATGCGCCAGTGCTTAAAGGTCATCATGCAACAATTGTTGAAAAGTCAGCGCAATCAACAGCTGTATCGTTTGGCTTTCCTATTGATACCATTCGTAGCAGCGAAGACTGGACCGCATTGTGGCTAGTGCGTTCGTACTTTGGTGAGCATCGCAGTTCTAACAGTTACTTGTACGAACGTATTCGTCAAACGCGTGGTATGAATTACGGTGATTACGCCTACATTGAATACTTCCCTAGAGGTATGTTTCAAACTAAACCGGATGCAAACTTAGGGCGCTCTGAGCAAATATTCCAGGTGTGGCTGCGTCCACTGCGCTCAAACAACGATGCGCATTTTGCTACCCGTACCGCATTATTTGAGCTAGATAAGCTAATTAAAAATGGCATGACTGAGGCTGATTTTGAAGCCACGCGTAACTTTTTAATTAACTTTGTGCCACAAATGGTTGCTAGTCAAAATCGTCAGTTAGGTTATGCGCTAGATAGCGAGTTTTATAACACCGATAGTTTTGTAAACTATGTAACAAACAAGCTTAAAACATTGACTGTTGGCGATGTAAATCGAGTGATTAAAGACAACCTACAAACTGAGAATATTCACTATGTGTTTGTTACCGGTGATGGTGAAGATATGCAAAAACGTTTAGCAACTATGCAAACCTCGCCTATGGTGTATAACACCGATAAGCCTGCCGAATTAGTGGCTGAAGATAAGGTAATTGCTGATTACAAACTGGCAATACCAGCGAAAAATATTGAAGTAGTGAAGGTGGATAAAGTATTTCAATAATTTAAGTTCTTAAGTTCTTAAGTTCTTAAGTTCTTAAGTTCTTAAGTTCTTAAGTTCTTAAGTTCTTAAGTTCTTAAGTTTTTAAGTACTAAAAAATGCCCCTGTGCCGTAAGCATTGGGGCATTTTTATATTTTATTAGTTACTAACTAATAGTACTGAGGCTGCACCAAGGGCAAAACTAATAACAGAGCTAATAACTAAACCAGCAATAAAACTTTTAGATGGGCTGTTATTGGCATCATTTTGGTTGTTTTCATCAAGCTTAATAAGCTCACCTTGGCGTACTTCAAATACCGCACATAAGGCCATGGTGGTTTCTTTTGAGGCTGCACCTTCTTTTTCTACCCGTTGAATAGTTCGTAAGCTTACATCGCAGGCATCGGCAAGCTGTTGTTGTGTCCAATCGAATGTGTGCCTAAGCGACTTTACCGTTGCAGGGTTTAATTGCATGTTAAAGTTTCCCTACAATTAGCTCTACGACTGTTGCTGTGGTATAGCCAAATACTGCACCACCTAACGCGCAGCCTAGAATAAAAAAAGCCGCTTTTTTAGGATCGCTAGGAAGACTACTTTGAACTTGCTTGGCAAGCACTTCTTGATCTTTGTAAAGAGTGCATTCAAGTCGTCCTGTCAGTATGTTGAGCATGTCAAATTTCACTTGGTACTGCGAATTTTCAAATTCAAATTTGTGTGAGCTTTTTATATTAACACTGCGTCTGCTGCTAACTAAGTCATCGTTAATATAGACTTCTTCTTTACCTGTAAAGTAGCTTCCAAAACAGGCTATTTGGTTATCGCCATCTTGAAAGTAAAATTTATAGCCTAATTTTTTTGTATTTAATATGTCGTTTTTCATCATCGTTATCCTTGTTGAGTTGATGATGCTAATTTAGCGTTTATTATTATTTTTTACGCCGTCAGCAGTACGCCAGTGGCTATTTTGGCACATGACACACGTGCTGTCATATATTGTTATTTACTGATTTTTATTAACTTATTTTATTTTTGTATGAATAGCTAAATCAGCCTAGCTGTCATATGCTCTAGCTTTAAAAAAGTATTACATAGATAAAACTTAGCTAGTTATATCTAATAACTAGAACAAATAACGAAGGGATTAACACCTAGGCGGCTAAATCCGTTAGAATTAGCGGTAGGCTCTTTGTACTAACTTAAGGCATTATTATGCGTCATGAAATTTGGCAACAGCTTCGTAGCGAAGCAAATGAAGTAGTAACTCGTGAACCCCTTTTAGCGAGCCATGTGTATTCGTGTATTTTAAATCATGAGTGCTTAGGGTCGGCATTGAGTTTTATTGTTGCTAATAAACTAGCTGATGCTGTGGTTTCTGCTTTTACAATCCGTGAGTTATTTGACCAAGCTTTTGTAAAGTGTGACCGCATGCTGACACATGTTGCTCATGATATTAAAGCAGTAAAAGATCGTGACCCTGCAGCCGAAACCTACCTTACTGTGATTTTAAATTTAAAAGGGTTTCATGCGATACAAGCGCACCGCTTAGCTAACTGCTTATGGCAACAAAACCGTAAAGAGCTTGCACGCTTTATTCAAAGCCGTACCTCAGAGGTGTTTGGGGTTGATATTCACCCTGCCTGTAAAGTAGGCCAAGGCATCATGTTTGACCATGCCACCGGTATTGTTATAGGTGAAACTGCAGTAATTGAAGATAATGTATCTATATTACAATCGGTTACATTAGGTGGTACGGGTAACGAGCAAGGCGATCGCCATCCTAAAATTAGAGCGGGCGTACTTATTGGTGCGGGTGCTAAAGTGTTGGGTAATATTGAAGTAGGCGAGGGCGCACGTATTGGTGCAGGCTCTGTGGTACTAAGCCCTGTGCCACCTCACACAACTGCTGTTGGCGTACCTGCAAAAATTATTGGTCGTCCTGATTGTGAGTGCCCGGCAGAAAGTATGAACCAAAACTTTTTAGAGTACCCCGAGCCAGAAAACGAATCGCACACCAGTGCAATGCTTTAATTTTTGAGTACCTAGAAATGATATATAAAAGTAACCTTGTGGCTATGCTGCTCTGTTTTTCTTCAGGCGTGGCGTTAGCAAGTGGTTACTTTTTGTTTTTTAAAGATTCCACTCGTGTTTCCTCAGCGCCCAAACAAGCTGTAACCTCTTCGGCTAACACTCAAGTCAATAATCAGCCAACTACTTTGCAAGGCCTAGTGCAGGTTAATAAAGCCCAAGAGGCTGATCAACAAACTCAGCTAGCACAACATGTGGTTGAGCTTAATCAGCGGCTTGAAAAAAAATCAATCCAGCTTAAGCAGTCTCAACAACAGTTAAAGTTAAATCAATCAGAAAGTGTAGAGCTTGATGATGAGCTCGCAATACAGTTTGAACAAGAGGCTGATAATCTCGAATGGAGTTACGAGCTTGAAGTCGCGTTAACTGACTTTTTAATTATTAATGAGTTTGCAGATAGCGCTGAGCTTACAGCGCTAAAGTGTAAGCAAACAATTTGTAAGTTTGAGCTTACCATTAACCAACATGCCGTTAATTATGGAGCTAAATTATGGCGCGAGCTAAACGATAAGCTTCATCTTGAACCTTGGTGGCAGCAATTTAAACTCAGTGCATCTCAATCTAACGATGCCCGTATTGAGTTTACTGTTAGTACGCAAGGCTAGCGCTTAGCAATATGGCTAAGCTTCTACCTTTGAAATAACCTGGCCATCTACTAACTCAGTGATCAACACATCACCCACTTTTACATCTTCCACTGATTTAACCACTTTATTTTGCGCCGTTTTCGTTATGCTGTAACCGCGCGCTAATACATTAAGGGGGCTAACCGAATCAAGCCGACTCGCCTGTAAGGCAAGCGTATTATTTGCGTGTTGTAGTTGCTGCTGCATAGCTTGGTGTAACCTTGCATGTAGCTGGGCTAACAGATGGCTTGCTTGTGCGAGCTTTTTATCTGGTGATTGGCGCATTAGGCGTGGAGTTAAATTAGCTAACACGCGTTCTTGCTGGTATAAACGCTGACGCATTGCCTGTTGCAGTGCAATACTCAGCTCATCTAAGCGTTGTGATTTTTGGTTTAGCTGATTGCGCGGGTGGCATAAATTTAAGCGGTGCTGCAACTGTATGGCTAGTGCGCGTTTATCGGCAATGTCGTGTTTAAATGCATTCGCTAAACGGCTAATTAACTGATGAACCCTATTATGTAGCTCTTGTGTATTGGGGCTTACGAGCTCTGCGGCTGCAGAAGGAGTTGCTGCACGTACATCAGCAACGTAATCGCTAATCGTGGTGTCTATTTCATGGCCAACAGCGCTCACAATGGGTAGTGCGCTTTGATAAATAGCGCGAGCAAGGTGCTCATGGTTAAAGCACCATAAATCCTCTAATGAACCACCGCCGCGCCCGAGTATAATAACGTCGACCTCATTACGTAAATTTGCCAGCTCTATTTGCTTTATTAAATGGCCATGCGCTTCTTTGCCTTGCACCATCGCAGGATAAATAACGACTTCTAATTGCGGCGCACGACGTTTTAGTACTGTTAAAATATCTTTAATTGCGGCGCCTGTAGGTGAGGTGATCACCCCTATGCGATTTATGTTTTGGGGTAGGGGTTTTTTATAAGCGGAGCTAAATAAGCCCTCTGCAGCCAAACGCATTTTTAGCGCGTCAAACTCTTGCTTAAGTTGCCCTTCGCCGGCAGGCTCCATATGTTCAACAATAAGCTGGTAGTCACCACGGGGTTCGTACAAAGATACACGTGCTTTAACGGTTACTTGTGCGCCGTTAATTGGTCGGTAACTTTGGTTGCGATTATTGCCTCGCCACATGGCGGCTTTAATTTGCGCTTTATCGTCTTTTAACGAAAAATACCAATGCCCAGAAGCAGGCGCAATAAAGTTAGAAATTTCACCTGTGAGTATTAAAGACGCAAAACCTTGTTCAAGTAAGGCACGTATTTCACGATTAAGGCGAGATACGGTATAAACCGTTTGCGAGGGCTTAGAAAACATAAAAACTACCAAAAAACATTTATAAATCTAGCTTATCATAAATAAATACAAAATATTATTTACTAGTGCCTACAACGCTGTTAAAATTTGGCCGCAATTCCTTATCTTAGATCCACATGTGAGAAGTTGCCAAAATGCTTAGAATCGCTAAAGAAGCTCTTACCTTTGATGACGTACTTTTAGTACCTGGTCATTCTACTGTTTTGCCACATACGGCAAATATTTCAACTCGCTTAACGCGTGGTATCAAACTTAACTTGCCGCTCATTTCAGCATCTATGGATACTGTTACAGAAGCTCGTTTAGCTATTGCCCTCGCGCAGGAAGGTGGTCTTGGTTTTATTCATAAAAACATGACCATTGCAGAACAAGCGAAAAATGTTCGTAAAGTTAAAACCTATGAAGCAGGTATTGTTTCATACCCTGTTACAGTAACGGCCGATCTGACTATTGCAGATGCTGTTGAATTGTCTCAGGAAAAGGGATTCTCAGGTTTTCCGGTCACCGATAGCGAAAATAACCTTGTAGGTATCGTAACTAGTCGTGATATGCGCTTTGAAACTAAGCTTGAACAGCCGGTTTCAACAGTGATGACGAAAAAAGAAAACCTAGTAACGGTTAAAGAGGGAACTGCTCGCGAAGATATCTTAAGCTTAATGCACGAACACCGCATTGAGAAGATTCTTGTGGTTGATGATGCGTTTAAACTTAAAGGCATGATCACCGTAAAAGATTACCAAAAAGCACAAGACAAACCAGATGCATGTAAAGACGAGCAAGGCCGTTTACGTGTAGGTGCTGCGGTAGGCGTTGGCGCAGGCACTGATGAGCGAATTGCTGCATTAGTTGAAGCCGGTGTTGATGTACTACTAATCGATACTTCTCATGGTCACTCTCAAGGTGTTATTGACCGTGTTGCAGCGACTCGTCAAGCTTACCCTGATTTACAAATTGTTGCGGGTAACGTGGCAACTGCCGAAGGTGCTATTGCCCTTGCAGATGCCGGTGTTGATGCTGTTAAAGTAGGTATCGGCCCAGGTTCTATTTGTACTACACGTATTGTTACTGGTTGTGGTGTACCACAAATAACAGCCATTTCAGATGCGGTTGAAGGCCTTAAAGGTCGCGATATTCCAGTGATTGCCGATGGCGGTATTCGTTTTTCTGGTGATATTGTAAAAGCATTGGTTGCGGGTGCATCGTGTGTAATGGTTGGCTCTATGCTTGCGGGTACTGAAGAAGCACCAGGTGAAGTTGAACTTTATCAAGGTCGCTACTACAAGTCTTACCGTGGTATGGGTAGCCTAGGAGCGATGGATCAAAAAGAAGGTTCATCAGATCGCTACTTCCAAAAATCAAACCAGGCTGACAAGTTAGTACCTGAAGGTATTGAAGGTCGTGTTGCTTATAAAGGGCCAATTGCGACAATTATTCACCAACAAGTGGGTGGTCTTCGCAGTGCAATGGGCTTAACCGGTTGTGCCACAATCGAAGAGCTAAACACTAAACCACAGTTTGTACGTGTAACTTCTGCTGGTATGGGTGAGTCGCATGTTCATGATGTGCAAATCACTAAAGAAGCACCGAACTACCGTTTAGGCTAATCAGCCTTAACAACTTGAAATAAGTGGGCTAACCTTTGTTAGCCCTAATATAGTCACACAGCTTAAGCTGGTGGCGTTTAGCACCTGACTTTACGAGATACTTCATGAGCAAAGACATTCACGATTCACGAATCCTCATTTTAGATTTTGGTTCACAATACACGCAGTTAATTGCCCGTCGCGTACGCGAAATTGGTGTTTACTGTGAGCTTTGGGCTTGGGATGTAACCGAAGAGCAAATTCGCGAGTTTAACCCACAAGGTATTATCCTTTCTGGTGGCCCAGAATCAACTACGCTTGAAAACAGCCCGCGTGCTCCTGAGTATGTATTTAATGCAGGCGTTCCAGTACTTGGTATTTGTTACGGTATGCAAACTATGGCAACACAGCTTGGCGGCCGTGTACATAGCTCAGATAAAAAAGAATTTGGTTACGCACAAGTTGAAAAAGTGGGTAACTGTGCATTATTTGATGCCATTGAAGATCATATTACTGATGGCGGCAATGGTGTACTAGATGTGTGGATGAGCCACGGTGATAAAGTAATGGAAATTCCAGATACTTTTAATACCACTGCTAAAACATCTACTTGCCCACATGCGGCAATGTCTAACGAAGAAAAACGCTTTTACGGCGTACAATTTCACCCAGAAGTAACGCACACACATCAAGGTCAACGTTTACTAGAGCGTTTTGCTATTGATATTTGTGGTTGTGAAAAATTATGGACGCCGGCAAAAATCATTGATGACGCCATTGAGCGTATCAAAGAAACAGTAGGCGACGACGAAGTTATTTTAGGCTTATCAGGCGGTGTAGATTCATCGGTTGTAGCTATGCTTATTCACCGTGCTATTGGTGAACGACTAACCTGTGTATTTGTTGATAACGGGCTACTTCGTTTAAACGAAGGCCAGCAAGTTATGGATATGTTTGGCAATAAGTTTGGCTTAAACATTGTTAAAGTAGATGCCGAAGATCAATTTTTAAATGACTTAGCAGGTAAATCAGACCCAGAAGATAAGCGTAAAGCCATTGGCCATACGTTTATTAACGTATTTGATGAGCAAGCTAAAAAGCTTAAAAACGCAAAATGGTTAGGCCAAGGTACAATTTACCCTGACGTAATCGAATCAGCAGCTTCAGCGACTGGTAAAGCACACGTAATTAAATCGCACCATAATGTGGGCGGCTTACCAGATGATATGCAAATGGGCTTAGTAGAGCCATTACGTGAGTTATTTAAGGATGAAGTACGTAAAATTGGTTTAGAGCTAGGTTTACCGTACGACATGCTTTACCGCCACCCATTCCCAGGGCCAGGTTTAGGTGTGCGTGTACTTGGCGAAATCAAAAAAGAGTACTGTGATTTACTTCGCCGCGCTGATGCTATTTTCATTGAAGAGCTTCACAAAGCAGAGCTTTACCATAAAGTAAGCCAAGCGTTTACTGTATTCTTACCGGTTAAGTCGGTAGGGGTTATGGGTGATGCACGTAAGTATGATTGGGTTGTTTCACTTCGTTGTGTAGAAACCATTGACTTTATGACTGCGCGTTGGTCACATTTACCGTATGAGTTCTTAGGTGTGGTTTCAAACCGTATCATTAATGAAATCGACGGTATCTCACGTGTTGTTTATGATATTTCAGGTAAACCACCTGCAACTATCGAGTGGGAATAATTGTATGCTGCAAGCCATTAATTTAATGGCTTGCTTTTTTCTTATTGAGCTCAACTTTTTAATCACCATCCAACCACAAAAACACCCAGCTAAATATGAATTCGCCACTTTAATTAAATCGACAAACAACTAAAAAGCTATTTCTCAAGTAAAAACCACGTTATATCATCTTGAGGGGCCCAATTATCCCTTTTATATACAAAACCATAATCAACCAACTTTAATCCATAATTATCAATTAAATCCCCTGCAAAATCTCGCTTAAATAAACGCTGCTTATGGCCTCGATAGTCGATATCAACAGGTGCAGGGTTATAGTACTCTGCTACCAAAATATAGCGGTTACTGTTATTCACTAAATTATCGTATACATTACTTAGATACTCTGGATTGATATGTATTAGTACACCAGCGGTAAAAGTTAGATCAACTTTAGCCTCACGCATTGGCTCTAAAATTGAACCGACTTTAATTTCTGCCACATTGAGCTCACCCGCCTGCTTAGCAGCTACTTCATTTATTTCATAGCCACTTAGCGCCATGCTTGGATTTAATTTTTTCAGCGCTAATAAGTTTAATCCTATATTGCAACCTAGCTCTCTTGCTGAGCTAATACTATTAGCTGCCTTTAACATTTTTGACCACATGGCTACTTTTGAAAAAAGAAGCTGCTCAGAATTGTTTCTATCAATATAGTCATGACCAAATTCACCAGCCCAGAATTTTTCTTGTTCTGTTTTATAAGACACTGTATTTTCCTCAAAAATAAAACTTACAATTTTAATCCGCTTTGAGCTTAGCAAGCTACTATTCGGAATCGTTAAGCATACTACGCATTATAACTTAATGTTATTTATGCCATAGTTTTTGTCTAAGCTAATAAAAAAGCAAGTGTGGATGTATAGTTCGGAAGGGAGAATAAACAACAGATTGATTGAATAAGTAATAATAGAGGATTACTTTTCTCCGAGGGGATTCGAAAAAAGCAACCTAAGCCATTAAATACAATGACTTCACCTCTAAGCAAAACCTTATCAAAAAAGTCACGCTTGTAGCAGCGTAAAAATAACAATTTAAACTTTCATAGCATTAAATAAGCTCAGTAAACTGCGGTTATAGACATTGTAAAAAGAGCTGCTAAATTAAAAAACAGTTCTATACTATAAATAAAATCAAACAACTCAGGTATGAGAATATAATTTTGTCCCTATTTGCAGTTTAAACTCTCCCGTTGCAACTAGCTAAAAATTAATAAAAAAAATGTATTAATACAGGGTAAGAGTAAAAGCGTTTTTATTGGAGGAGGAGATTGTTAAATACCATCCTAAACCTTTGATAGTTTCTTATTAGGTCGCAATTTGATATAGGGTAATGAGGGGTTTTGTGAGAACTGATGAGTCAGCGGTAAATAGGTTCGAAGAGCAAATGCAACTTTTCATCCTTTGGTTGTTGTGTGTGGGTGGATTGTTAACTGCAGCTAGCTTATTTATACTTGAGTTGCCGAATAATACATTGTCATTAATGATAATTGCTGTGTGGGAGTTATGTGCATTAAGCGCTATTGCCTTTAAAAAAATTCGACAACGCTTGTTAACTCTATTGGCTATTTTGATTACCTTGGCTTTTCCCTTTATTATTTTGGTAAATGGTGTTGTCCCAGCTAGTTTAGCTCCGCTGTTTGTGGTGGTGCTAGTGCTCGTCCTAAAGGGTCAAACGCGTATTATCTGCATGTGTATCTTAAATATTACGCCATTAATGTTACTTGCCAATGGTGAGCCCCAAACCACGGCGATTGTGGTACGCGTTGTGTTTAGCACTATCGTTCTTTCCATCTTAATTTATTACCTTCTTAGTAGTTATCAAGCATTAGTCGATAAAACTCAATTGCAATTAGATACAAATGAACGAATATATGGAGTCATTGGGCATGAGTTGCGAACACCCGCTGCAACCATAAAAATGCTAATAGATATTGAGCTTGAGCAAAACTGTTCGAAAAATATTTTAGAGTTGCAGCGGTTATCCAGTCACTTACTATGTGTGTTGGATGATATGAAGACGTCCTCTAGTAGTGCTACCTTAGCTGTGTACAAGAATAATGAAACTATATCGGTTCATGATACCGTTGAACGGGCGATTGAAGGAGTAAAGCCTTTAGCCGAAAAGTATAATTTTATTATTAACTTCTCAGCAAAAAGAGCAGTTACAGAGCATCATATAGGCTCCACTAAAGCTATCTTCCAAATTATTCAGAACTTAATTAAGAATGCGATATTACATAGTGGTGGTAGCACAGTCACTGTAATGAAATCAGCCGAATCCTTAAGCCATGATAAAACCCATTATCGTATTAATGTTATTGATGATGGTAAAGGTATCGATGTTAAATTTCGAGATAAGATGTTTAATGCATTTGAACGTGGCGATACATTGAGTGAAGGTACTGGGCTGGGGCTTAATATCTGCAAGCAAATAGCTAACACTTTGGAGGATGGAGATTTAAGTTATATTAGTAGCGAAAACGGTGGCGCTAATTTTGAGTTAGTCTTTGTTTTGCATAGTGTTGATGAGCATGATGCAGTCTCAGTAAAAGTGGATGATTTCGAATTACTGCAAAACCTAAAAATACTGCTAGTCGAAGATACACCTATGCTGCGTATGATAGCCAGTAAGATCCTTACCCAAAATGGCGCGATAGTGACTGAAGCAGAGGATGGTATTATTGGTTTAAATCAGGCAAGCACAGGCGATTTTGATTTAGTCATCACGGATATCATGATGCCAAATTGTGATGGCTACGAGTTAACTGTTAGACTGCGCGAGCAAGGCTTTGTTAATCCCATTATTGGCGTAACAGGTGCCACAGTTGGCAGCGAAGCTGAACGGTTAATTGCGTGTGGTGCGAATGCGGTTTTGCCTAAGCCACTAACACTTTTGAGTATTACAGAGGAGCTAAAAAAGTTAAAAGTAAATAAAGCTTAAGTGTCTACAGGCAATTACGCAATGGCAAGTTTGAAATCATAACTGCTTTAGTTTTATTCTGAGTGAGCTAAGACGCTACAAGCAATTGAGATTGAATAATATACTAGTTGTTAAAAAGTGAAAAACCATAAATTAGCATGCTAATTCGCCGTTTTGTTTATTTAAAAAGCAAACAAACCAAAAAGTTGAATTTTTACTTTACCTTTGTCAAAAGGTCTTTATAATTCATCGTCATTGCAGGGGCGTAGTTCCAATTGGTAGAACAGCGGTCTCCAAAACCGACGGTTGGGAGTTCGAATCTCTCCGCCCCTGCCATTTCTTCTTTACATCGTTTTGATTACTTCATATATTATTCAACTTACTAATTCCATCGAGTCGTTATGCATTCACGTTACGCATCTGTTTTTGGTATAGAAAAGCTTGAACTTAATCAACACTTTCGCCCAGCTCCATTAGAGCAGTCAGCTAATTCATCGTTAACACTCTGTGATACGTTAAAAGATGATATTGAGCGTGCGTTTGCGCCTGTAATAATTAACAAGATTGTTAAATCATCAACTATTGAGTTTAATGAGCAACAATTAGGCTTGCCTGATTCTTCCCTGTCCAGTGCACAAAAACGTGCGTTATGGGCATTAATGAGTGAACACCTTGATACACTTTAAATCGGTTACCGGTGAGAATATCAATGAGCTTATGGCCATTGAAACCAGCTGCCACACACATCCTTGGACATTAAAAACAATGCAATCATGTTTGCAGGGACGTTATTTTAATTTAGCGGCGTTCGATGAAGAGCAAATGATAGGTTTTTATATTGGTGAAAAAGCAGGACCCGATTTTACTCTAATGGATATTTGTGTCGCCCCAAACTTTCAGGGACAAGGATTTGCTCAGCAGTTATTAACGCAGTTTATAGCGTATGGTGAGCAACAAAGCGCCGAAAACTTATTTTTAGAAGTACGCGAATCTAATACGCGGGCGATTGCTTTGTATGAACGAGCAGGCTTTATTGAAATGTCAGTGCGTAAAAATTATTACCCCAGTGACGCACCCAATAAAAACGGCTTTGAAGACGCGATTTTAATGGGCATGGCACTGGGTTTAAATTTTTAACGATTACTTATTAGCGATGGCTTGCTCTATTGCGGCAATAAGTTCTGCAACGTGTTTTTCTCTTTGTGGCATATCATTGCCTTTTAAGCTTTGTTCAACCGCTGAGGCGCTTTGGTAAATTTCATCAAAGTTAAAACACCCAGCGCTGCCTTTAATACTATGTGCAAGGGCGCGTAATGTCTCACAGTCACGGCTGTTATATAGTGCTTTTATCTGTTGTAAATAATCAGGTAAACTTGCTAAATAATTAGCATTTATTTGCTGAAACTTTTCACTCTTCAATAAGCTATCCCACTTGTTTTGATTATCACGTTCAAGGTGTAAATAGCTGACTAATACATTTTCTAGTGCGTCTTTGTCAATGGGTTTACCCAGCGCTTTATCACAGCCTGCTTCAAGGTAAGTATCAATATCATGATTCATCACATTCGCGGTCAGAGCGATAATTGGGCCATCATAGGCCGCATCTCTGAGCATTTTAGTTGCTTCTAATCCACCCATAACCGGCATTTGCATATCCATGATTATAAGCTGGTAGTCGTTTACCAACGCCATTTCTACAGCTTGTGCACCATTGTTGGCTATATCGGGCTCTAATCCCCATGTTTGTAATAGCAATTTAATCAGTAACTGATTATCGGGGTTATCTTCTGCTACCAAAATATGCGCATCAAAGCTGTTGCTTGCAAAAGATAGCTGCGGATCCTTTTCTGGTGTTAGTTGAGAATGCTCGGTTAATAATAAATTGCCGCCAAGGCTATTATGCAAATGGCAATCTATATCGATGGTAAAGCAACTACCCACACCCACCTCACTGGTTACACTTACATCACCACCTAGTAACTGAGCTAAGTTTTTTGAAATACACAGCCCTAATCCCGTACCACCAAACCGACGTGTCGTTGTAGCATCGGCTTGCTCAAATGGCGTAAATAATCGTTTTATTTGGTTTGGCGACATACCAATGCCGGTATCTTCAATAACAAAGGTAAGCGTTTGTGGTGCTTGGTATTTAGCGGTTATTGTAACCTGACCTTGCTCAGTGAATTTAACCGCATTACTGGCAATATTAATCAGTATTTGTTTTAAGCGAGTAATATCACTATTAATAGTATGCGGTAGCGGAAGTGCATAATTAATTGTAAATGATAGCTGCTTCTCTTGTGCTAGAGGTTTAATGATTGATTCAACATCATGAATAAGTTGTACAACATTTAACGGCGTTTGCTCAACCGCGAGTTTTTCGGCTTCAATTTTTGAAAGATCGAGAATGTTATTAATAAGCTCTAACAAATGTTTTGAGTTACGTAGAATAGTGCCTAAATGATGTTTGTCATTGGTTGGTTTTTCGCTATGCAGTAGTTGCTCTGTAAATCCCATAATGGCTGTAAGCGGAGTGCGAATTTCATGACTCATATTGGCTAAAAAGCGGCTTTTAAGCTGGTTTGCTTGTTCTGCTTGGGCGATGGCGGTTTCAAGCTTACTGTTCATCGACTCAAGCGCCTTAGTCCGACTTTCTACTTTGTCTTCTAAGTGATGCTTATATTCTTCTAGTTGCTGTTGATAATGCTTAATTTGGTTAATCATGTGATTAAAATCGTTAAACAGTATTCCTACTTCATCTGTAGTATATGCAGGGAGTGTAACAGAGAGGTCGCCATCACCAACGCGATGACTTGCTTCACCTAATAATTCTATTGGGTTAAGCAGTAAATTACGCACCACAATAAAAATTAAGATTGGTAGGGTGATCACAGAAATAATTACAATTAGCCCAGTGATCACACTAATTGCTTTGCCTGACTGATACAATACTGCTTTTGGAATGGTCGACACATAATAGTAGCCGCCACTCATTTGGGCTGCAAAAATCAGTCGCTCTATTTTATCCACACTTGAAAGTTCAATGGTTGATAAGCTACCTATATCCGCTAAATCGTTAATTTTATTTAGTTCATACTCGCTGACATAGTGGCCACGCATTTTATAATCGGAGCTAAATAAAATTTTACCATCGTTGGCCAGTAACAAATTTAAGGTGTTGTTATAAGGCGCTTCTAAAATGCTGGTGTTTAAAATAGAGGGGTCGACTTTAAGAATAATAAAGCCTAGCTGTTGTGGGCGTTTTAAATAATAGTCGACGCTATATATGCGCTGTACAAAGTATAAGTTGGTGGTGCCATCTTCTTTTTGCACCATAAACTGCTGCTGGCTTAAATTACTTTGTTTTACTTGATCAAAAAATGGGTAGGATTTGGGCGCTACGGTTAAATTACTGGAGTAATAGGCGTCACTTTTACCGGTTTTTGAGACTAAGTTAATACTAATAATGTCAGGGTAGGCTTCACTGTAACTGGCAAATACGTCCATTAACGCGCCAAGGCGATAGGTATAGCTGGCGTCTTCAAATAAATCTTTAGCTAAAAAGTCACTTAGTACCGGTGAAGCAGAGAGTAACTTAGCCGTTGCATGAAAAGAATCGATATAGTTGAATACTTTTTGCTGTTGTTGTTCTACAAAGCGACTCATAATCAAGTCGGCCTGCTTTTGCGTAGAGTTGGTCACATTAGTGAGCGTAAAGCCCCCTAAAAATAACAATGGCAGTATAACCAGTGGAGTTATATACCATAATAATCGAATACTTAGCTTACTGGTTTTCATTACCCAACATCAAATCCTCCATGTAATCGACCAATAATATGATTTACAGCCCTATTACTCAAGCTTGGTGTTAAGTTAGTGGGCAATTTATAGCGTTATTGTTAATAATCGCTGAAAACACCAAACTTAAAAAAGATCCGTTAATAACCAACCATTGATTGTTTATAAAGCCAAGATCAGCGAAAATAGTCTTTAATTACGATTAACTTAACGGATAGCGTCACAAGAGCTAATTTGGGTTCTTGTTGGGGTATGTTGAGCTTTAGAGGTTAGCTTGTTTTTAGCCTTGAAAGCTCAGCATACTAAAATACAAATACATCCGTATATCAACTAAAAGAACCTTTTTAATGGCAGACCAAAATCTCCTTAGCGAAATTAATAAACGCCGTACCTTTGCGATCATCTCGCATCCGGATGCGGGTAAAACCACTATCACTGAAAAAGTATTGTTGTTCGGACAAGCAATTCAAAAAGCTGGAACGGTAAAAGGCCGTGGCTCTAATCAGCATGCTAAGTCTGATTGGATGGAAATGGAAAAAGAGCGTGGTATATCTGTTACTACCTCTGTAATGCAATTTCCTTATAACAATGCGTTAGTTAATTTACTTGATACCCCAGGACACGAAGACTTCTCTGAAGATACATACCGAACTTTAACCGCGGTAGATTCGTGTTTAATGGTAATTGATGCTGCTAAAGGTGTAGAAGAACGTACCCGTAAGCTAATGGAAGTAACACGCCTGCGTACCACGCCTATTGTTACCTTTATGAATAAATGTGACCGTGATATTCGCGACCCAATGGAACTACTTGACGAAGTAGAAACAGAGCTAAATATTGCCTGTGCACCTGTTACTTGGCCAATTGGCTGTGGTAAAGAGTTTAAAGGTGTTTACCATATCCATAACGAAGAGACCATTTTATATAAAACAGGTCAAGGTCACACTATTCAAGAAGTACGCAGCATTAAAGGGCTCGATAACCCTGAGCTTGACCAAGCCATTGGTGATGAACTTGCAGCGCAGTTACGCGATGAACTAGAGCTAGTTATTGGTGCATCACACGAATTTGATTTAGATCTATTCTTAGCGGGTGAGTTATCGCCTGTGTATTTTGGTACCGCACTTGGTAACTTTGGTGTAGATCATGTTTTAGATGGGTTAACTCAGTGGGCGCCAACCCCATTACCACGTGAGACAGAAGACCGCCAAGTTGTAGCCACAGAAGAAAACTTCACTGGGTTTGTATTTAAAATTCAGGCCAACATGGATCCAAAACACCGTGACCGTATTGCCTTTATGCGTATTGTGTCGGGTAAATATAGCCAAGGCATGAAAATGAATCATGTGCGTATCGGTAAACAAGTCAGTATTTCTGATGCGGTAACCTTTATGGCGGGCGATCGTGAGCGTGCGGCTGATGCTTACGCTGGTGATATTATTGGTTTACATAACCACGGTACGATTCAAATTGGTGATACCTTTACCCAAGGCGAAAAAATTAAGTTTAGCGGTATTCCAAACTTCGCCCCTGAATTGTTCCGCCGTATTCGTCTGCGCGATCCATTAAAACAAAAACAGTTATTAAAAGGATTGGTGCAGCTTTCAGAAGAGGGCGCAGTACAAGTATTCAGACCATTAATTAATAATGACTTAATTGTAGGTGCGGTAGGTGTGTTGCAGTTTGACGTGGTTGTAGCGCGTTTAAAAGCTGAATATAACGTTGATGCAATTTACGAAAGCGTTAATGTAAATACAGCCCGCTGGGTTAGCTGTGATGATGTTAAAAAGTTTGAAGAGTTTAAGCGTAAGTGCGAAAGCAACTTAGCACTCGATGGTGGCGATAATTTAACTTATATCGCACCGAGTCGTGTAAATCTTAACTTGTCGACTGAGCGTTACCCTGAAGTGACATTTAACCACACGCGTGAAAACTAACACTTAGCCACTAGAATTAACACAAAGCCTGCTTTGGCGGGCTTATAAAGGTAAATAATATAATGAATATTCGTACTATTTTAGTAGAAAAAGCCATTGCCGCTATGACCGCTGCAGGCCTGCCAGAAGATACTAACCCAGCGGTTACGCAAAGCACACGTCCACAGTTTGGTGATTACCAAATTAATGGCGCGATGGGCGCAGCTAAAAAAATGAAAAGTAATCCGCGTGAATTGGCGCAAAAAATTATTGATCAGTTAGATGTAAGCGACATTGCCGAAAAAACGGAAATTGCTGGCCCTGGTTTTATTAATATTCACTTAAAGCCAGAGTTTTTAGCACAAAGCGTACAAGCCGCTAATAACCACGCAAAACTTGCCGTAAATGAGCACGCCAAACCACAAAAAGTAGTGGTTGATTACTCATCGCCGAACCTTGCAAAAGAAATGCACGTAGGTCATTTACGCTCAACTATTATTGGTGATGCGGTAGTACGCGCACTTGAATTTAGAGGCGATACCGTTGTTCGTCAAAATCACATGGGTGATTGGGGCACACAGTTTGGTATGTTGATTGCGCATTTAGAAGATCAAATTAATCAAGGTGTTGACTTAGATACTGTTGCGCTTGCTGACTTAGAAACTTTTTACCGCGATGCTAAAAAGCGTTTTGATGACGAAGAAGGTTTTGCCGATAAAGCACGTAACTACGTAGTTAAACTGCAAAGTGGCGACGCACACTGTGAAAAACTGTGGAAACTATTTATTGCCACTTCAGTGAAGCACTCTGAGGAAGTATATAAGCGTTTAAACGTAACCCTTACGCCTGCCGACATTATGGCTGAGAGTGCTTATAACAGTGAACTTAACGATATTATTAGCCTATTAAAAGATAAAAATATTGCAGTAGAGTCGCAAGGCGCACAAGTGGTATTTTTAGATGAACTAGCAAATAAAGACGGTGAGCCTTCAGCGTTTATCGTGCAAAAATCAGGTGGCGGCTTCTTATATGCAACCACAGATTTAGCCGCGTGTAATTACCGTTCAAACAAACTAGGCGCTGAGCGTATTTTAATCTTTGTTGATGCGCGCCAGAGCCTTCACTTTAATCAAGTAGAGCTTACTGCGCGTAAAGCCGGTTTGTTACGTGATGAAACCAGTTACGAATTTTGCCCATTTGGCACCATGATGGGCGCTGATGGTAAACCATTTAAAACCCGTACAGGCGGCACGGTAAAGTTAGCTGATTTACTTGAAGAGTCAATTACTCGCGCAGCAGCTAAACTCGCTGAACGTGAATCAGATTTATCTGACGAAGATCGTAGTGAAATTGCCCGTAAAGTAGGTATTGGCGCGGTTAAATACGCTGACCTTTCTAAACACCGTACCAGCGATTACATATTCAACTGGGACAGCATGCTAAGTTTTGAAGGTGCAACAGCCCCTTACTTACAATATGCGTATACGCGCGTTCGTAGCATTTTCCGTAAGTCAGGCGTTGATGCTGCAAGCTTAAAAGCCGATGTAAGCATTATTGAGCCGCAAGAGAAAACCCTCGCGCTTAAATTATTGCAGTTAGAAGAAGTCCTTGATCTGATGATCAATGAAGCCACACCGCACGTATTATGTGGTTACTTATACGAACTAGCTAGCCTATACATGACATTCTACGAAGCTTGCCCAGTACTTAAAGAGGGCGTAGAGCCAAGTGTTCGTGATAGCCGTTTAGTGTTGTGTAATTTAGTGGCAGATACGCTGCGCACAGGCTTAGATCTTCTAGGCATCGAAGTCATGGAGCAAATGTAATCACCGTCGTATTTTAATCTAATACTGCGTTGTCAACTCGACTGACCCTAATCACATACAACTACGTATGCTCATAGGGATAAGTCGAGTGTCCGCCTTATCTTAGACTAAACTACTTAGGTGAACGTCTGCTGCGTGTAGTTCGCTTTAACTGCGTTGGTAAAACTATTTAGCCTAAGTCACATACAAACCGTATGCTCCTTGGCATAAATAGTTTTACCGCCTTGCTAGCACTCCTACACTTACAGATACAGAGTTTGCTGTAGGTTGGGTTGATTGTAACGAAACCCAAAAATGCTAAGCCACATACAAAAACGTATGCTCCTTGGCTAAAAAAGCACGCCGCCTTGTCTTAGGCTAACACTTAGGTGGATTTTGCTGTAGGTTGGGTTGAGTGCAACGAAACCCAACATATAGCCTAGAACCTAGAGGGAATTTTATGAAACTCGAAGATATTCGTCGTGAATACTTGCAAGATGCGCTCAGTGAAGACAACTTGCTTGATGATCCGTTTAAGCAGTTTGAAACTTGGCTAGAGCATGCTGTTGGTAGTAACTTGCCTGATCCCACAGCTATGGTCGTCGCTACGGTCGATGAAACCGGTCAGCCTTCACAGCGTATTGTGTTGCTAAAGCATTTAGATGATAACGGTTTTGTGTTTTTTACTAATACCGGTTCACGTAAAGCACAAGAGCTTAAAGGTAATAATAAAATCTCCTTGCACTTCCCATGGCACCCAATGGAACGCCAAGTAATTGTGTATGGTGAAGCGCAGCCATTACCTACATCGGCAGTCGCTAAATACTTTTTATCTCGCCCTAAAGAAAGTCAATTAGCCGCTTGGGCGTCGCAACAAAGCCGTCCAGTTTCGTCGCGTAAGGTGCTAATGGAGACCTTTGCCAACATGAAAAACAAGTTCGCTAGAGGTGAAATTCCACTTCCTGATTTTTGGGGCGGGTATTGTGTTGTGCCGCAAAAAATCGAGTTTTGGCAAGGCGGAGCGCATCGCCTGCATGATCGCTTTATGTATCAGCGTCAGGCCGATAATAGCTGGCAAATAACCCGCTTAAACCCTTAGTTGGCTGCTGGTTTTGCAATTTATAGACTCGCATTGTCATCTTGATTTTAGTGAGTTTGATACAAACCGCGAATCACTTATTAATGCCTGTGTAGCTAAGGGCATTAATCAGTTTATTGTGCCTGGTATTAGTTTGGCGCAATCTCTAAACCTACTAGAGTTTAAAGCAACCTACCCACAAGTCAGCATAGCGGCAGGGCTACATCCTTTTTTTTTAGGGCAACATCAGCAATCGCATTTAGAATCGCTGTATAACTTTGCTAAAACAAACAAAACTCAGCTGGTGGCTATTGGGGAGTGCGGGCTAGATCGCAGTATCGAAAATCTTGAAAAACAAACCTTTCTGTTTGAGCAACAAATAGCGCTTGCTAATGAGCTTGAGTTACCGCTGATTGTGCATCACAGGCAAAGCCATGATTTAATAGCGCAATCGTTTAAGCGTTGTAGGCCAAAAAACGGCGGTGTGATCCATGCTTTTTCAGGCTCAATACAACAAGCACAGAATTATATAAAAATGAGCTTTAAGCTTGGAGTGGGTGGGGTTATAACCTATGAACGGGCTGCTAAAACACGTGCGGTTGTAGCAGAGCTTGAACCACAGCATTTAGTACTTGAGACTGATTCACCTTCAATGCCGCTAAATGGTTATCAGGGAGAAATAAATACCCCTCTGCATATTCCTAAGGTGTTTGATGCGCTCTATGCTTTAAAACCAAATAGCGATAAATATCGATTAGCTGAGCAGCTTTATGCTTCGTGCTCTGAGGTTTTTTGTATATAGCGATTTACTTGCCAGCGTTTTAACCCTCGGCCTAATTGCCAAGTAAAAATACAGGCAATCACTAGCATAAGTAACACTTGGCGACCTAAATCGTGAAAATGATTATGGCTTGAAGATACCGCAGCGCGCGTTAAATAGGTAATAGATACAAAGCCAATAGGGCGATTGTCGTCAGAAATAACTTGTTCAACAAACGGTGTTTTTAATTTACTAATGCCTGGTGATGAGTCTGGTAATAAACCATATACATGATGTGATTGCCAGTTATCGCTGCTTGCAAGCACTACACCTTGTTTATCATAAATGGTGGCTGAAAGAACAAACTCATCTTTACTGATATTGTTGCATAAAGTGGTGAGCTGCGATTTGTTTTTTTCTATTAGCGGTTTTTTGGCATTCAGTGCCATAAATTGAGTGAGTGACTTGGCTGCACTATTAGCACTATCGTAAAGTAGTTGATGGCTTTGGTGGCTACTGTTTATTCCTACCCAGCTTAATAATACAAAGCAACCCGCGGCCAATAACAAACGAATTAAACGCTTTTTTTGCGAGGCTGTAAGTGGATTTTTAAGATGGTTATTTTTCATAGTCACCGTATATGCTGCTGACAGCATTTTGATTTGATGTTACAACTACACTATAACCCTAAATCCCCCCTGATGGCGAATTTTGTATCTCATATCCTTATTATCAATGAGCTAAATGTCAGGAAATATAAACGGAGATCCCATGTCGAACGCGAACATGGCACAGCAAAGCGCTGAGCTATTATCATCATCACTTATTCTTAATAAATGGTTTAGCTACCAACAAGGTGTTTTTACACCACTAAATACAACACCAAACAGAAACCAAGGGTTATTTAGTATTGCCTTTGGCGGTGATTTTAATATTCAGCATATCAATAGCATTATTGAGTTTTTTGCGTCTCACCAGCAAAAAGTAACGGCTATTTGTCAATATCAGCCAGATTTAGGGTTATCTCCGGCATTATGTTTTTATATAGAAAATGCAGAGCGCGCAATAAACCCACTTGAACTTCAAACTTTTGCAAATACCTTGGCGTGTCAGTTAGTGCAAGTAACCAGCCCCCCTGATTTACAAAAACCGGGATTATTGGTAATGGATATGGATTCAACAGCCATTACTATTGAGTGTATTGATGAAATTGCACGCTTGGCTAATGTATACGACGAGGTTGCCAACGTAACCGCGCAGGCAATGGCAGGTAAGCTTGATTTTAGCGAAAGCTTACACCAGCGTGTTGCCAAGCTTGAAGGCATTGAAAAGAACTTAATTGATGAGCTTAAAAGTGCACTGCCTTTAATGCCAGGTATTAAAGCGTTATGCCAAATTTTAAAACACCACGATTGGTATTTAGCGATTGCATCGGGCGGCTTTGTGCCGTTTGCTGAGCGAGTGCAGGAGCTGATTAATTTGGATGAAGTGCATGCCAATGTGCTGGAATTTAAAGAAAATAAACTAACTGGTAAAGTGTTAGGTGGGATTGTTGATGCTGAGCAAAAAGCGGTTGTTTTAAACGCGCTACAACAAAAGCTGGGGCTTGAAAAATGCCAAACAGTTGCCATAGGCGATGGTGCAAACGATTTAAAAATGATGGCTCAAGCTGGCTTAGGCGTTGCTGTACATGGTAAACCAAAAGTAGTTGAGCAAGCCCAAGCAGCTATTTGCCAAGGCTCGTTATTACAACTGTTATATATGCTGGCGGTTCCGCTAACCCCATCACAGGTTTAACGTAAACGATTTAACCAGATTAGCTTTCGTCTAGACATTTGCTCAACCTGTTGTTGGTTGAGCGCTAAATGCTCAAGTGCTTCATCACTTACATCAATAATGTCGCCCACACCTGATACAGACCATAATGCATCCTCTAAGTCTTTGGCCTTGTGAATTGCGTATTGGCTAACGTATTTTAGCTCGTTTGCTAAGTAGTCAGTATCGAGTCGACCAGTGCGAGAAATATATAAACGCATTATAAAAACCAGCTCAGACTTAAGTCCTTTGCTTACTTGTTGTTTAAACTCGCTACAGTCAGTACCTAAAACACATTGGCTGGTAATGGCATCGGCTATATTTTCTTTTTTAGGATCAAAGTTAATTACTAAACTAAACTCTAGCGGCGGATCTTGACGGGTGCGATCTTTAATATTAGGGGTGATCACATCAATAATATGCGCTTTAGTAATAATATTTGATAAGTCTGTTTTAGCATTCAACAAGGCAAAATTTTGTAAAATAACATGCAGTGGGCTTGGATATAAACCAAATCCCATGGCGCCAATTTCAAAATGCGCCATTGATTTATGTAAATAAATCGGAAACTGGCAAAGCGTTTTTGTTACCATATTTCTAAGTGCTGTAGAAAGGCCTGGTACTTTAGGTGACTCTTCAGCAACTTTTAATTTCTGTTTATTACTATTGATTAAAAGGGTAAAAAAATCGACCCCAGTATGAGATGAGCCTTTATCTGCATGCGCTTTCAAATTTATCGTAGTCTGCGATTTGCTCACTGCCATGACTTCATATTGAATAAGATTTAATGAATAGTTTTTGGTAATTTTTTGCAAATCAGGAAATGATAACGAAACAATATCGCCTTTTTTAAAGTCCACTTCTTGATTGCACTCTAGCTGTAAGCCAAATATTGAAAAATCACGGGTATACCCATGCAATACCGCATCACGAGTATTAATCACTACATTAGTTTTGTATAAATAGCGTTTATTAGAGCGAAGATTTACATACTCTAGAGGCACGGTGTTGAGCTCCGGTGGAGATGCATGCTTACTATGGCCAAAATATTTTAATTTATTGGCTAAGGCTTTATCAAATTCATATTGTTGATAATGCTGTTGTTCATGCTCATTACCAACTTGGGTAAGTAGCATTAAATATTTTACGTCTTTTATCGCGCCTTCAACACGTGGTGAAGGTGGTTTATTCAGTTTCTCAATATCTTTACCTAAAGAGTTAGGTAAAGATAAAGGAATATAAGCATCTTCAGTATGACTCGGCATTAGTTGTAATTTAAAGCAACGCCAACTGTCTCTTCGGCTACCAAAACCAAAAAATAACGCTTTTAATTGTGTTTGTTGCTCAAGCTCAGAACGAGTTGCTGAGTAGTAATAAATTTTTCCTGCAGAGACATGGGTAAAGGTATACAAATATTCTTCTTTTACTGCCACAGGTTTTAGCGCCAAGGTACGAATACGCTTATGATTTAACACATTGTAAAGACATGATTTTTTGCGTTCATCAGTAAAGTAACGCTGAATAAATAAACTGTTCTCAGTGGTTAAGCTCAGGCTAGGATAATAAACGCCGTTTTGCTGGCTAATAAAAACATATAAAGAATTAACCCTAGGAATATAATATTGTTCATACCCTTTAGAAACAACCGCATCCAGGGTGTTATCTAAATTCACTTTATAACGGCGTTTATTACCATGAATAAAGCTTTCTAAAAAACGATCAAACGCGCTGTTATTTTCTTCAAATGTACGCTTTAAGCGGATATGATTAAATTCTTCAGAGGTGTTTTCTATCGCAACGACTTCATATTTAACGCCACTTTTTAGGCCAAGCTGAAAATCTTGCTCTAAGCCTACTAAATGCATATTTATAAGCTGACCTTTTTTTAAGTTATAGCGCGACGCCAACTTAATTTTACAACCACTGAGTGAAATATCAGAGGTACTCGCATCGATTTTTGCTTGCCCGTCATACTCAATAGTAATTTTAATTGAGTAATTCATCCGCTCTTCACTGCGATTTTCATAAGCTGCAAATTTAATAACGTTGGTAGTCAGTTCATGTTGTGGTTTAGCTTCTACTTTTTTTGGTGTAATTGATTGCTGTTGTAATACGCGATAATTATTTTCGGTATTCATTACCGCTTCGTATACTGCAAGGGTGTAATCTTTATGTTGTTTTATGGCCGCTTCGAATACTTCAATAGCGGTGTCATCCATAAAGTGTTGCTTGCCCTTGTATTCATATGGTTTTACTTGGCCAGTAACTAAACCACGAAGATCAATAAAGCGGTCTATCGGCTGAGATAAACGCGACATTTCCATTTTTATTAAAAACTGCTCGGGTTTAGTTAACTCGGCAGTTTTTGACTTGAAAATGAGATCAAACTTAGCATTTCCCAAATACTGTTTTAATTCATTTACAAGCGCTTCATGCTTAAGCAATACGTCATCAGCCATTTATAAATCATCACCGTCTAATTTAAAAAGTAGGTATACTGTTGCAATTATTTATTAGAATATTTAATAAATCGAATCTCGCAAAACCGCCAAATGCGGCCACGATACTATGCGTAACTATACTTTGTGTTTAACCTGAACTCCGGATAATAAATCCATCTCAAGCAGCTATTTTCAGCGCTAACTGCGTTGAACTTACTTGCAATAGGGTAGCTATTGACGCGTAATTTCGCCTTGTTTTCACTAAAAATCTCTAGCTAGAGAAAAATAATCAAAAATATCTTTTTGATTCAATATGTTAGTAAATCTCTTAACCAGAGTTCAGGTTATTTATTGTTATTTTCTAATAGCCAATTAATTGGCAAGGGTTAATTAGTTTTTTAAAGCAAGAAACATGCCCTAAAGTAGGTTAAGTGAAACTACATTAGTATAGCGTATTTGGTGATACTAAATGCGCTGATCCACAAGACGTTGTTGCTAAGGTAGAGCCAGCAATGGCAAAATAAGCGCTTAACACTGTGTATTTCAAAATAAAGAATAGTAGGTAAGGTTTTAAATGGCTAAAGCGGCAAAAGTAGAGTTTGTTTGTACAGAATGTGGCATGAACTATCAACGTTGGCAAGGCCAGTGTCGCTGTGGCGCATGGAACACTTTAGCAGAGTTTAAACCCTCTGCAGGGCAAAACAAAAAGGTAGCTGCTCGTGCAAGTGTAGGTGGTTATGCCGGTGGCATTGGCGGTGGTTCTAAAAAAATTAATGATGTAGCAACCTCTGAGGCTGAAAAGCAGCTTACTGAAATTGGCGAACTTGACCGTGTACTAAGCGGTGGTGTAACCACCGGCTCGGTTAATATTATTTCTGGCGATCCGGGGGCGGGTAAAACAACACTACTATCTGATTTGGTAGCAAGAATGTCTCAGCGTATGCCATCACTTTACTGTACTGCGGAGGAGTCTCTATCGCAGTTTAAAAACAGGGTTAATCGGTTAAAACTAAATTACAACGAAGATGAACTCTATTTACTGTCAGAAACCAGTGTTGAAACCATTATTGAAGAGCTGGATAAAAACAAAATTAAGTTTGCCGTTATCGACTCTATTCAAGCTGTTGTCACCGATACCGCTAATGGCAGCCCAGGTTCACCTTCTCAGGTAAAAAGTGCAGCTCAAGCATTAACTCAATATTGTAAGCAAAACGACGTGACTATGTTTATTATTGCTCACGTAAATAAGAATAATGAAATAGCCGGCCCGCAAACCTTAGTACACATAGTTGATGCACTGTTACATATTGATACCAACGATGGTCAAGTGCGCACCCTGCGTGCTAATAAAAATCGCTTTGGTGATATAGACACCGTCGGCATTTTTAAAATGTGTGAACGCGGTATGCTCAGTGTGGATAACCCCAGTGAAATTTTCTTATCGGGTTCAACCACTGAATCACCGGGGTCGACAATTACCTGTATCCGTAAAGGAAATCGTAATTTACTGCTAGAAATTCAGTGTTTAACCACTGAAACCGAAGCAGAGTTTCCACAGCGAGTATGTGTTGGTTTAAATATGAACCGGATTAAAATGCTCACCGGTATTTTACGTAAGCACACTAAAACTAAAATATTCCACGATACGTTTTTTAATATTGTCGGTGGTTTAAAAATTGATGAATCAGAAACCTGTATTGACTTAGCGCTTGTTACTGCACTTTTGAGTAGTTTAAACGAATTTGTTGTACCTCGAACCACCTGTATTATGGGGGAGTTAAGTTTAAATGGTGATGTACGCCCAATCGACAGTGGTGTGCCCCGTGTTAAAGAAGCGGCGCAACATGGGTTTACTGAAATATTTATCCCATTTCGTAACTACCATAAATCAATGGAAGGGCTGGGCGCTAAAATAACGCCGGTTAAAACCGTGCACGAGCTACTTAGTTTAATTAATTAGCAAACAAAAAGTGCTTAACGACTTATGTTCTCAATGTTAGTCTTGCTTAAAGCCACTTATATAAAGAGTTTAATAAGGAAATAACATGAAAAAATCAGTGATTGCAGCCGCGATTATTGCTGCAGGTGTGGGTGGCGTAAGCTATGCAAACTATGTAGCAACCCAAGAGGTACGCGCTGAGGTTGATAAGCAGTTGGCTTTGGTTAGCGAACAAACAGGTGCCAGCTTTAACTATGCAGAACTATCGGCGAGTGTTATTTCAAATAGTGTTGCCATTAGTAATATAGAAGTGACCAGCCCTGAGGGTGAAAATATTGCCACGGTTGAGCATGTGGAAGTGACAGGTTACGAAACCGATAAAATATCGCCTCATACTGCTTTTACACTGAAGAACTTCCAATTTGATAAAAGCTTTGTCGCTACACTGCCTGCAGATACTAATGCACAACTTGCCTCGGCCAGCTATGATTTACACTCATCATTAGATTACGATGAGCAATCAGGTAACAGCGATATAGTTGTTAAACTACACGCCAACGATATTGCCAGCATTGATATGAATATGGGGCTGGCTAATTCTAAAGCGCTTATGGATGCTTCGCTTGAAATAAGCAAAGCTCAGCAAACAGCAGGTGATACACCGCTTACTTATGAGCAAGAGTTGCAACAGCAAACACTTATTATGCAAGCAATGAGCAAGTTAGAGCCACGCACTATGAGTGTAATGCTCGATAACCAAGGTGAGTTAAGTACTTTGCTAGAAAGTGAATTAGCCAAACAAGGTATGACACTAGAGCAGATGCAAATGATGCTAGCTCAACAGTTACAGCAAGCGCCGGTAACCGAAGAAATAGCGCAAGCATTAACTGACTTTGCTAAAGGTCTAAATTCGCTTAGTGTCTCAGCTAAACTGCCTGAAGGTAAAACCATGATGGAAGTAAATCAGCAGCTAATGATGTTAGCAGGGCAACCCGAAGAGCTGGTTAAATTTATAAATTTAGAAGTAAAAGGCAAATAATAGAATAAGTTGCCAGCTTCCAGTTTAATGTAAAAAGCCGTACTTGATTATTCAAGTACGGCTTTTATTATTTTAGCTGATAGCTGATAGCTGATAGCTGATAGCTGATAGCTGATAGCTGATAGCTGATAGCTGATAGCTGATAGCTGATAGCTGATAGCTGATAGCTGATAGCTGATAGCTGATAGCTGATAGCTGATAGCTGAT